>NZ_CAWUOL010000001.1:0-212312 GCF_963923915.1 Nodularia chucula CCY0103
GACCTATATTTATCAATTCACTATTTTGTTATTCTGTCAATGCGTAACTCCTAATGCTTTTGATTTGTGGGTGTCCAGTAGCTAGCAATTACGGCCACCATTAACCACCAAAGGCTATTGACTTCAGGTCGAAACCAAATGGTATCCACAGTACCGTGAGCCAGCATTCCTGCTACAGTAGCCAATGCTCCTATTAACCAAAATCCCTCTAGATTTCTAGATTGCCGCAATCTTTGCAGTTGCACAAGTCCGTGATTTAGGGTGACAATGATCAGCCAGAGAAAACAGGCTAAACCCACAAAACCTGTTTCTACAGCGATTTGTAAGAAAAGTGAATAAGCACTTAAAGCTGTAAAACGAGGACGTTGGTATAAGGGATAGATTTGATTAAAAGAGTTGTGACCGGGGCCAATTCCGATGAGGGGGCGATCGCCAATCATCTCAAAAACAGCATCCCAAACATTGCGGCGAAAATTATTACTGCTATCTTGGCGATCTGCAAAAATACTTAAAACTCTGATTTGGACTGGCTCAACAAAAATAACTGCTAGCACCAATAAGCCAATCATCCCACCTAAAATTATTGGCATTGACCAAGTACGCCAAAAAGGAGGCATTTGCATACTCCACCAATAAACGAGCAAGGCGATCGCAGTCAAGACACTCACCACTAAACCAATCCAGCCGCCACGACTAAAAGTAAGAACCAAACAAGCCCCGTTAGCAATAAACATAGTTAACGCTAAACTCTTCTTAATCCAACTTTGCCAAGCAAAAATCGCTACCAAACTTAAAACTACAGCCGGAACAAGATATCCAGCTAATAAATTCGGGTTGCCCAAATAACTATAAACCCTCGTGGTCTTAGCCAAAGGAGATTGTGGATCTACCCAAGTAGCCAAAGCCGTAGCACCAAAAAACCATTGCCGCAACCCGTATACACTAACTATTAAAGATATATGCAAATACAGAATAATTATCCAAGACCGCAACCGGGGCGATCGCAACACCCGCGCACAAAGAGCAAACAGCAATAAATAAAGTGTTAATACCACCAAATCTTTAAACGCCGCCTGTTTTACAGGTGAAAGCGCTGTAGAAACTACCGCAATTGCCCAATAGAGTAAAACCAGCAGATGAATGGGAGTAAATAAAGGTGTATTTGCTGCCTTGGAGTCATCGGATAGAGTCAACAGCAGCCAAAATCCTACACAAGCTACTAACAATAATCCTACAAGACTACTCGATACAAAAGGGCTAAGAGCATACACCAAACTAAGTAGAGCAACTGCAATTGCATCTCCCCATTGCATCAAAAGGCTACTTTGCCGCCAAGAGCGTAAAAGCCCCACCGACAAACGATGTAAATAGCTCGTCGCTAGATATTCTTTCAGAGGTAAATAAGATAGAGTAAATCGTTGCCAGATTAAATTCATCATACCGAGTAACAACAAATTGACACTCCCACAACTAAAAGTCAGTGGGATTTTTAGGTAATAATTGCCATTGTATTCAGAATAATTTCCGGCGGATAATAATTGCGTAATTCGCCAGTGTAATTAATCGCAGATAGTGTGAGACGAAGTAGTCATCTGTAATGGTAAAGACACTACATACCTTTGTCCTGACTCTGGTGAACCTTGAACCGTAATTGTTCCCCCGTGAAATTCTGCCAGATCAACGCTTAACAACAAACCCAAGCTTTCCCGCGTCAGACTACCACAATTTGCCACCCAATCCTGAACAGAATTGATCTTCAAGGAATCTGAGTCACAATCAGTTTGCAATCTTTGATCTACTACAACCTGCATTTCTGACTCCTCCTGTCCTTCCAAATAAGTGCTATGAGTTGCAGACTCCCCCATGAAATCTAGTCCGGGGAAAGAATTAAGCTGAAAATAGGAGTCCACCTCAGTTATGCCATCTCCCAGCCAAACATGGAACACCCAAACACTAATATTCACCTGACTTTGCTGATCAGAAACATGAATCCGGACGATGCTCCCTGTAGCAGAAACTTGAATCACACTAAAAATTAAGTGATACAAGATTTGTCGCACCTTGTCTTTATCCAACAGCCAAATGCGGCTATATCCCGGTTCTATAGACAGCCGAATATTTTGCTGACGGCGGCTCGCCGCTTCTTTGAGACTATTGATAACTTGTTGACATAGCATTTCAATATCTACAGGAGATAAATTTAGCACAGATGATTCTTCATCCAGGGTTCCTAGCTCCGCAATTTCGTTAACTAAAGATAGTAAATAGCGGCCACTATGTTGAATAACATCCAGATATTCCCTCTGTTTGATCGTCAAAGGCCCATAAATCTCACGTCCTAAAATTCCCGCCATACCTAGTACAGATGTCAGTGGTGTACGTAACTCTTGAGTAATTTGTCCCAAAAGTTGCAGTTTGATTTGTTTAGTAGAACTACATTCCTTTGCCAAATCAGGAGGAGCAACCCTCACAGAACTAGTCCATTGATTATTAATTGATTTACCAGCAGGGTTTTGTAAATAAGTTTTTTCGTAATTTCTGGAGCGCAGAATGAGATTACGCTCAAATTCACTCATACACCAGCGAGCTATTATTTGTAAAAATTCAATCTCCCGATTTGTAAATTTACGTGGGACTAAATCCATCACCTCTAATGCACCCAAACAATTGCCCGCAGCATCAATTAAAGGCGCTCCTAAGTAGGCACGGATGCCATAATCCCTAACTAAAGTAAATGAGTCAGTTGATTTATGCGTATCATTAATTACGAATACTTGGGAATTTTCTATGACTTGAGTGGAAAAAGAGTCCTCCCGTGACATCTGACGGTTTTGTGCAAGATGATTCATTAGCCCCAGCCTAGATAAACCCACTGCTGACTTAAACCAATGAACTTCCTGATCTACAAATCCCAATATAGAAATAGGCAGTTCTAAAAAGTGAGCTGCCGTTTGAGTGGCTTCTTCAAATACTGGAATAGTCTCTGATTGCCGCAAACCTAATTCAGATAATGCTTCTAGGCGTTGTTTCTCCTTTGCTTGTTCAAAACCCCAACCATCATTGAAGCCAAACATTTTTTTTTCAGGCTCTACCATTGCCACTACTACCTTGATGTTTGATTAATTTTGTAATTTATATAACCCTGAGTTGGGTTTATGGTTTTCTACTTTTAAGCATTCCCCAATTTCGCTGTTAATCAACCAAATGGGAAGAAAATTTTATTCTTTATTAGTGAAAAGATGATGTAATCTGCCTTTTTTGAGGTTTTGATGGCAAATTGTGTTATGTTTATATTTATTGCGTGTAATTTAATACTAATTAAAATCTCAGAAAAATTATCTAATTTTTTATCTGTATTTGGATAATTTTTTGGTAAAATCTATCACTGAAGTTGGGAAGGATTCATTATTTTTTCTTACCTCAATAAATAATTTATGCAGACTTTACTATGACTTCATCGGTAAAGACTTGTATTTATATACAAAAATTTGATATTTATCTTTGAGGATAAATAATAAAAATATGAATTATCACATTCCTTTTGTAGACCTTAATTTACAACACGAGTCCATCCAAAAGCAATTGCAACAGGCAATACAGGATGTCTTGGCACAGGGAGATTTTATTTTAGGGAAAGCACTGTCAGATTTTGAAGCTGCTTTTGCTGTAGCATCTGGTACAGAGTATGGTGTAGGTGTGGCATCAGGCACAGATGCGATCGCACTCGGTTTACAAGCCTGTAATATTGGTACTGGCGATCAAGTGCTTTTACCAGCTAACACCTTCGTCGCCACCTTAATTGGCGTTTTAGCTGCTGGCGCTGAACCCGTCCTAGTAGATTGTGATCCCCAAACAGCCTTAATTGACTTAGAAGCCGCCGCTAAAGCCATTACCCCCAAGACCAAGGCCATTATTCCCGTACATCTCTATGGCCAGATGGTATCACCCCAAAAACTCTTAGACTTCGCTGATACTTATAAACTGCTAATTTTTGAAGATGCGGCCCAAGCCCACTTAGCAGAAAGGGAAGGATACCGTGCCGGTTCCGTGGGCATAGGAGCAGCTTTTAGTTTCTATCCCAGTAAAAATTTAGGTGCATTTGGGGATGGCGGGATGCTGCTAACCTCAAATTCAGATGTGGCTCAAAAAATGAAGCGCCTGCGGAACTATGGTGCATCCCAAAAATATTTTCATGTAGAAACAGGAACCAACAGCCGTTTAGATACATTGCAAGCGGCAGTATTATTAGCAAAACTACCACATTTGTCGGACTGGAATAGCGATCGCCTGAACATCGCCCAGCAGTATGACACTGCACTAGCAGCCTTAGAAGATGCTGGCATTATTCCCATGCAAAACCAAAGCAGCAACGGACACGTATATCATTTATACGTCATCAAAATTGATCATACTTGTACCCTAGATCGTCAACAAATTCAAACAGAACTCACAGCAGCAGGCATTCAAACAGGCATTCACTACCCCATCCCTTGCCATCTGCAACCAGCCTTCAAACACTTAGGGTATCAACCAGGAGACTTTCCCCAAGCAGAAAATCTCTGCGGACAAATATTATCCTTACCCATGTACCCAGGTTTAAAACATCACCAAATCCAAGCAGTTGTAGCAGCCATCACATCTAGTCTCAGTGATGCGAAACAAAGGTTATTATGTACTTGATTTTTAATTTTTAGCTGTTAACTTTCAATTAATTTCTGATCATGGCATTTCAGCAACAACTTAAACAAAGAAATACAGGACAATTGCTAAATATAGCAATCTGCGGATTTTTGCTCCTAATTTATGCGCCGATGTTGCTGCACTGGGTGGATGGTTGGCTCAACAAAAGCATTAGCATCGAACACGAATACTTTAGCCACGGGATCATTGGACTGCCATTTGCCGCTTATCTAATTTGGCTAAACCGAAAAAAGTGGTATCGTCTTCCAGATAAAACCCATCCTTTAGGTGCTGTATTTCTGGTAACAGGTGGGATATTTTACCTCAGTGGTGTTCCAGAGTGGGCTAATCTCTCTCTACCCACAATACTCATGGGATTATGTTTATGGTTCAAAGGTGTCAAAGGTTTGCGACTGCAAGCATTCGCGTTACTACTGATATTTTTAGCAACCCCAACCGCCTTACCTTACCTCCTAGTTCCCTATACCTTACCTCTGCAAAGCTTCATTGCCGGTACAGCAGGCTTTATCCTCAATCAATTGGGGATGGAAGTCGTGGTTGATGGCATCAACATATACGTGAATGGCCGCATAGTAGAAGTTGCGCCCTATTGTGCAGGGCTAAAAATGCTGTTTACCACCTTCTATGTCAGCTTAATGCTGTTGTATTGGACTGATTCCTTATCTTCACGGCGCACAACTACATGGTTTTTATCTTCAGCTTTAATCATTAGCATTACCGCTAATATTATTCGTAACACTTTACTCAGCTTCTTTCATGGTACTGGCCGAGAAGGTGCTTTTACATGGCTCCATGACAGTTGGGGTGGAGACCTTTATTCTGCTGGTATGCTGCTATTACTAGTGCCTTTGTTGAATTTCTTGAATAACTATTTCTCCACAGATTTAGAGATGGAGCCAGAAGCAGAAAATCTGGAATAATTGAATACACTGGCACTGGCGCACAATCGTAAACTGCAAATTAAACATCAGCCGCAGGAGACGCACAAATCAGGGTTTATGGAGTTATCGGTGTAAGTTCTATAGACAAAACCTAGAGGAAATTTCCCTGATGTTCTTCCTCTTTCGCGGAAAGATTGTATACTAAAATCCTTTAGCTGTTTTTACCAGAATATTTCGTGTCAATATGGCAAGTCTAAGCGATGAAGTCCTTATCTAAAGTTTTCCAAGAACAGCAATTCACTCAGGTCGCAGTGGTTGTGTTGTTACTACTATTATTAGTCATCGGGGGAGTTCCCGGATACTTTCAAGGACGGTGGGACTGGAAACAACCACCACCTGTTCCCAACTTAACTGCGTTGAGAGAGATACGTAAAACGGGGATCACCGTTCCTGGTTGGGAAACATTAGAACAAGCAGAACAATTTGTCAGTACTGGTAGATGGTCATTGCAGATTATCAAAGCAGAAGACACTCAAAAACAGGCAATTTTACTGTTACATCCCCAAAACGGTCCGATGGATCAACCGGAGGTAGAATGGACTGATGTGAATAGTTGGGGAAGATTGCGGTGGAAAAGATGGGATATAGCTCAATACCGTGTAGCGGAATTTACGGTAAACCAACCACCAAAATCCGGAAAAAATACTGAAACTAAGGTAAAAGCTAGATTCTTTCGCGTGTCTACCCCACGAGAAACTTTTGCTGTTTTGCAATGGTATGCTACCCCCAATGGTGGACATCCATCACCATTGCGTTGGTTTTTGGCAGACCAACTAGCACAATGGCAGAAAACTCGTGTTCCTTGGATTAGTGTTAGCATCATGATTCCTATGGAACCTCTAGGACAAGTAGAAACTACTTGGCCTTTAGCTGAGTCTCTTGGTACAACAGTACAAGGTGCTTTGATGTCTGGTCCTTTTTAAAACAATTTCAGGGTGCGTTGGTTTGTGCAGAAACAATCAATGACAAAGTTATAAGTGGCACTATACTGTTACAGATTTAAAGTATCTTCAGAGTAAAATCATCAATCGGTGAGACTTACTTTGATTTCAGTTTTACCATAATTTCATTTTTTAATATGCGTGTATCTTTAAGCACCTTGTACCTCCTGAGTTTTCCTTTAAGTATTTTATTGACAACTGCTGTCCGACCTGTTGTTGCTCAAACTTTTGCGACTCCCGACACATCCAATCAACAATTACCCGTTCTACCATCTGGAGGAGTAGATTTAGAGCAATTGTTACAACCGCCAGCACCTCCCTCTGGTGTTGTGGACTTACAACCAGGGTTACAATCTCCTGTACCTACCTCTGGTACCGAGAGTTTTAATCAAGAAACTTCTTCCCCACTCAACCGTTATCTTTTGGGACCAGGAGATGTGATTAGTGTTGTGTTTCAACGTCCACCTGGGCCATATCGCTTGGGGCCAGGAGATACAATCACGGTTGTAGTTCAACGTTTCCCTAATTTAAGTTTTCAATCTTCTATCAATCCAGAAGGAAATATTACTGTGCCACTGATTGGTACGATATCTCTACAGGGTTTGACTTTAGAAGAAGCACAGGGAAGAATTAGGGTAGCGCTAGATCGGTTTGTGATTGATCCGGTAATTGTGTTATCTCTATCCGGGTTGCGTCCAGATGCAAGTTTTCAAGCTGTAGTTGATACAGAAGGTAATATTGTAGTTCCGCAAGTGGGAACGGTTTTTGTACAAGGCTTGAGTTTGCAAGCAGCGCAAGAAAAAATTCGCCAGAGTTTAGTAGACATTTTGGTGGAACCGATGTTCGTGGTGTCACTGGCCAGGCCAAGACCTGTTCAAGTCACTATTAGTGGTGAGGTATTCCGACCAGGAATTTATCCTGTGAGTTCTTCTACACCCCGTGTGGCTGATGCTCTGTTTATTGCAGGTGGTTCCACAACTACCGCAGACCTCCGCCAAGTAAAGGTGCGTCGCAGGTTGGTAGATGGTTCTGTGATTTCAGAAACGGTAGATTTGTATGCAGTGTTGCAGAATGATGGCTCACTACCAAGTTTACGTTTACAGGATGGCGATGCGATTATTGTCCCACGTCAAGAGGTGGGTAATGATGAAGGTTACGATCGCTCCTTGGTGGCTCGTTCATCTCTGTCTGTACCACAAATTCGCGTCCGGATTCTCAACTATGCTGGCTCAGGAATTGCGACTCAAGCCCTGCCTAATGGTAGTAGTTTTGTGGATATTTTGGCAGGAATTAATCTCGACCGTGCCAACATCCGCGATATTGCTCTAATTCGTTTTGATGCTGAACAAGGTAAAGCCGTAACTCAAAAACTAGATGCAAGAAAAGCTCTGGCTGGTGATGCTTCCCAAAATGTGGCACTTCAAGATAATGATGTGATTGTTGTGGGACGAAATTTAATTGGTAGAATTACTAATCTGTTTAGCACTATTACCAGACCTTTCTTTGATGCTCAGAGCTTTATCCGCTTTTTTGAATTGTTAGATGGATCAAGAAGGTAGGATTTTGTAGTTATCAAACTAATGGCGATCGCATCCACAAAAAACCAAGGGGGTGACTAATGAAGCAGTAATAATGAATAATAAATCATAACTATTGACCATTGATTAAACTCCAATCTGTTTATATATGCTTTTGCCATGACTCCACCAATTGTTAAACGCTACTTGATTGCTTTTGATAAATACAAGTGGATGGGATTAGCTAGTTTTGCTTTAGTTGTCGCCGGAGCAACTGTAGTCGCAATTCAGCCCGAACCACCACCAAGCTATGTAGCAGATGGCGCACTTGCTTATACTCGTCCACCGGTTTCTTTCTCGGCCACTGGTACGGAAATTCAACAACAAGGACAAGAACTGAGTAAGCAAATTTTACTGTCAGACCAAATTCTGCAAACTGTATCGACAAACCTGAGTATTCCGCGAGAAACTATTAGCTCTAATGTTTCCCTAACTCTTCCTGAAAGAAATAGGTCAACAGGTGAACTGCTATCAACAATCATTGAGATTAAATTTGAGGATAGTGACGAGAAGCGAGCGCAGCAAACATTGCAAGAATTAATGCAAGCGATGATTGCTCTCAGTGGTGAAATTAATACCAGGCGATTAAACGCAATTATTGAAAAAGTTAATGAACGCTTACCCCAGGCTAAAGCCGAACTGGAAGCAGCAGAACAAAGGCTAGAACAGTATGATCGTCGAGAACGCCCGGCAATATTAGCAGCTGAAAATGGTAGCTTATTAGGTGCAGTCACTAATAGCCAAAATCAACAACGGTTAATTCAACTAACTGTTGCTGGTATTGATGCTCAAATAGGCAGTTTACAAGACAAGTTAGGTTTAAGTCCCGGACAGGCTTATGTGTCTTCAGCTTTGAGTGCTGATCCGATTCTTTCTAACTTGCGATCACAAATTTATCAGGTAGAATCTCAAATTACTTTATTAGGTAAAGATTTAAGACCAGAAAACCCCACAATGATCCAGTTGACACGTCAGAAACAATCTATTGAAGAATTGTTGCAACAACGGGCATCGGAAGTGGTAGGTGGTGACGGTACAGCCGCCCCCTTAGCTGGGAACGTTTCCGGTATCCGCGCCCAAAGTAATTTAGATCCAGCCCGACAACAATTGGCCAATCAAATGGTGGCGCTGGAAACCCAAAGAGAAACACTGGAACAGCAATTAGCCCAGCAAATTCGCGAAGAAGAACGGTTACGACAAGAATACTCGCAAATACCCAACAAACAATTGGAGCGATCGCGTTTAATCCAGGAAGTAGGCCTCAAAAAAGCCATCTTTGATCAAATGCAAGCCAAACTGACAGATGCTCAAACCGCAGAAGCAGAAACAGTCAGTAGCTTAACAGTAGCCAGAATACCTAACGTTGTCAGTAATACTGATCAACCAATGAATGTACCTCTAACTTTAGGTGTTGGTACTTTCCTGGGCTTAATAGTGGGCGGTGGAGTCATATTTTTGCTTGGTTCCCTGGAAGGAACTTTCAAAACCAGAGAAGATATCCGCGACAGCCTCAGACAACGGGAAATTCCCCTATTGGGAGAACTGCCTTTAATGCCTGTGGATGATTTAGAGCCAGGAGCATTACCTGTCATCCTTTCCCCTGATTCTCCCTATTTGGAGTTTTATGAAAAGTTGCGGAGTAATTTACGCCGAATCGGTGGTAAAAACTTCAAAGTCCTATTGATTAGCAGCACAGGTAGTAATGAAGGAAAAACCGTTACTGCTTATAACTTGGCTATAGCCTCAGCCCTAGCTGGTAAACGAACTTTGATTATTGAAACCGATTTGCGATCGCCCTCTCATGCATCATCCCTGAATATCATCCCAGATGGCGATGTCTCAGTTGAACCCCTACGCTACTACGCCAGATTGAATGAATGTATCCGCTTAGTTCCGGAAGTGGAAAATTTATACATTATTCCCAGCCCTGGTCCGGTTACTCCATCAGCCGCTATTCTTGAATCCAGCGAAATGCGGAGGCTCATGGAAGACGTGCGGGAACGTTTTGATTTAGTAATTTTAGATACCCACTACCTCGGTTTATCTAACGATCCTTTGTTAATTCAACCCTACAGTGATGGCATAGTTTTAGTAGCCCGTCCTAACCAAACCCAAGAAAATATCTTAGGAGAAGCTATTGATCAACTAGTGGAATCTGAACTAGGTTTGCTAGGAGTTATTATCAACGGTGCTGATATTCTTGTTTCTCCCTCTGAAACTTACTCAATCGACTCAGAATCAGAAATATTGTCAGAAGTGGGTGTTGGTAGCAGCATCTAGAAAACAAGAGAAAAATCAAAAACTAGGGGAGTAGAGAGTAACAATTTCTATTCTCTCACCCCCTTGAAAAATTAATCGCGCCGAAATAAGCCGAACAACGGAGAAAGAATAATCCCAAAAGCAAAGCCACCGATGTGCGCCCAGTAAGCAACTCCACCTGTTTCCACGCTCATATTAGCAGCAGCTTGTAGGCTTAAAAGACCAGACACCACATTCTGGATCACAAAAATCCCAATGAGAATAATTGCAGGGACTCTAATTGTGGTAATAAAAATCCCTAAAAACACTAAAGTTAAAATCCTAGATTTTGGGAACCGGATCACATAAGCACCCAGAACCCCAGCAATTGCACCACTAGCACCCAAAGAAGGTATAGTGGAATCCATGCTAATAAACCACTGAGATAAAGCAGCTAAAGCACCACAGCTAAGATAAAAAGTCAGATACCGGAAATGACCCATACGGTCTTCAATATTATTACCAAAGACCCAGAGAAACACCATATTTGAGATCAGATGCCACCAACCACCGTGTAAGAATTGTGACGTAAATAAAGTTGTCCATTCTGCCGCAAAGTTATTAGTTAACTCTCGTGGTACTACCGCATACATCCCAAAAAATTGCTCTAACTCTGCACTGGGTAGACTCACTTCATGTAGAAAAACTACAATATTCAAACCAATCAACCCGTAGGTTAAATACGGAGTGATTCGCGTCGGGTTTTCATCATGGAGGGGAAACACAGGTGTTTTTCCTAAATATCGATAATAGCAATATAGCCTTTAGCCCTCTAGCTTTGGGGAGTTTTCCGCTATTCAGATACAGATTCTTGATCAGATTTATCGTTAAATAAACCCAGTAGTGGCCCCAGAACTGCTCCAAATACAAAACCTGCTGCATGGGCCCAATAAGCAATACCGCCGCCTTCCATACCGATATTTGTCGGGGCTTCTAAACTTGCTATACCGTAAAACGCTTGTTGAATAAACCAGAATCCCAGAAAGAAATATGCTGGAACCCGGAAAGAGGGAAAGAAAAATCCTAAAGGTACAACACCGAGAATTTCCACTTGGGGAAACCGCAGAATATACGCGCCCATCACCCCTGCGATCGCACCACTTGCCCCTAATGAAGGAATGGTAGAATCTTGAGCGAAGAACCATTGTGCTAATGATGCCAAAGCACCGCAAGATAAATAAAATAGTAAATATTTAGCACGCCCTAGCTTTTCTTCAATATTGTTACCAAACACCCAGAGAAACAACATATTTCCCCCCAGATGCAACAAACCCCCATGTAAAAATTGTGCCGTAATTAAAGTAGCCCATTCTGGTACTGGCTGATTCACAGAGATTCCCGAAAAACTTAAACTCAGTTCCTTGGGAATCACCGCCACTAAATGAAAAAACTCATTTAATACCTGGGGAGGAAGACTGGCTTCATAAAGAAAAACTAGAACATTAGCTGTAATTAAGGCATAGGTAACATAAGGCGTAATTTGTGTAGGATTGTTATCTTTAATGGGAACCACTGGTATTTTCCTGATCTTCGACTCACAAACTCTAGATTACTTAATATTTTCAGTATTTTCTTCTATCTATGGTTTAAATTTGTCAATTATTGGTAGGGAACAGGGAACAGAGAATAGGAAATGTCCTAACTACCTTGGCGGTTGCTATGATAGGTGATCTTAAACCAATCCACACTCCCCACACTCCACACTCTGTACTCCCTACTCCCCACACTCCCCAAATGCAAATTCTCCAACCTCTCCATACAGCGATTCTCGTCACTGACTTAGCCAAATCTGAACATTTTTATGGCGAAGTTTTAGGACTTTCCAAAATACACCGCTCTTTGAAGTATGCTGGTGCATGGTACGAAGTAAATAACTATCAAATTCATCTGATAGTTGCATCTACCGTCCCCACAGATAACCCTAATGAAAAATGGGGACGGAATCCTCACATTGCTTTTGCTGTGGCTGATTTGGATGTGGCAAAACAAGAATTAATCCAGCAAAATTATCCTATACAAATGAGTGCTTCCGGTCGCGCTGCCTTATTCACTCAAGACCCCGATGGCAATATGATTGAATTGAGTCAGCTATAGTATGGGGCTGGGGTAATGAAAATTATTGCTTACTCTTACAGTAACCCCCTACTAGAACCTGCTGCTGATATCAATGATTGGGGCTGGGAGGTGGATCGAGTTTATCAAGATTTGGGTCAGAGAATCCAGTTACAACAATTAATCACAGACTGTCAAACTGAAACCACAGATTACTTGTTGATCCACCGTTTAGAGGAATTAGGAGACACTTTTGAGGAAGTGAGCGATCGCTTGCATGAATTAGAAGCAATGGGCATTATGATTATTGCCACAGAACAACCCTACACCTCGCAACATTCCCACATAGGGGGGGATTTGTGGAAATTACTTCAAGAAATTCAAAATCAACACCATAGCCGCCGCATCCGTCAAGGACACGCCTCTAATCGACTCCAAGGTTTACCCCCTCCCGGTAAAGCCCCCTATGGCTATCGTCGTAGTCAGGAGAAATATACCATTGATCGCAGCACTGCTACCGTAGTTAAAGATTTTTTTGAACACTTCTTACTTTATAGTTCCCTGCGCGGCGCAGTGCGTTACTTAGCAAAAAAATATGGTAAAAAAATTTCTGTAACGACAGGGAGACGTTGGCTAACTAATCCCGTTTATCGCGGTGATACAGCTTATCAACACAATCAAATTATTTCTGATACCCATACTCCCATAATTTCTAGAGAAGAAGCAGCCCAAATCGACCGTATTTTACGCCGTAACAGTCTATTACCATCTCGCACTGCTAGCGCACCTCGTTCTTTAGCTGGGTTAGTGGTTTGTAGTCACTGTCAGTCACATACAACAGTCACCCGTGTCACCCAGCGCCATCAAGATAAAGAGTATATTTATTTACGTCCCATTAACTGTCCTCAACTTCCCAAATGTCGGGCTATTCCCTACCAACAGGTATTAGAACAGACTATCGAAATTATTTGTCGTGACTTACCCTTGGCTGTAGATGGCATAAATTTTCCCCAATTGGATAGCATTAAAAACAGTTTAGGGCAGGCGATCGCCCGACAGCAAGAAATCCTCCAACAATTACCCAATTTAGTTACCACAGGCATTTTAGATGATCAAACAGCAAAATTAAGAGCTTACAAACTCCGCACAGAAATTTCTCAACTCCAAGCCCAACTAGCCACCCTACCCCCAGTTAACCTGCATTCCGTCGCCCAGGCTGTTTCCATTCCCCAATTTTGGTTCGATTTATCAGAAGCAGAAAGAAGGTTTTATTTCCGAGAATTTATTAAACAAATTGAAATCATTCGCAACTCCAAAGATTGGGAATTACGGATAATTTTTATCTTTTAGCAGTAGTTGTGGGTGCTTTACCTGCATTCCGCACAGACATAAATTTACTCAACACATCAAACCAAAAAGGCGCACCCATCGCAATAGCCAGCCCACTCACCATCCAGCCAAAAATCAGCCGGAAAACTTTCCATATAGAAACATTAGTTTTTTGACGATTATCCCAATCAATTTGCTGTTTTAAGTTAATCCCACTCCAACCAATAGGTAAAGCCAAATCTGCTAAAACTTGTTCAGTTTCTCTTCTTAAATTAGCTAAATTTTCCGATGTATCTAGATTACTATTCTGCACAATTTGTCCAGCATTATTAATAATAGCAGTCCGCACCGCAGAATCTTTGGATAATCTATGCATAATATACCCCGCATCAGCATTAGCAATTACCGCAATAGTCAAGCCAATTAAAATTGATACTCCTTTGGCATTTCTTCTGTACACACCAGCCGCCCGTTCCATTGATTTATCAAAATTTTGCTCTATTTCCTGTTGTAATAAATAAATTCCTGATTCTGAATTTTTAGCTTTTTTAGCGGCACGAATAGCTAAATGAGCGACATTATTAATTAACTCTGGAGGCAATTTTCTGGTAGATTCCTGTAACGCCTGGAGAGAAGCTACAAATGTTTTATAAGCCTCACTATTTTTATCACTAAATTCTTTAATTAATCCTGGATGAAAATCACCATCTAAATCAATTAACTGTACAACTTCATTAATATTTGGTCTTAACCCTTTCAGCACAATAGTTTGTTCCATATCATCAAACATATCGGCTCTGATAAATTTCAATTCTTGTAAAGCTTTGCCAGCAAAAAAATATTCTGGCATATTTTCTTGAAATAATTGTATATATCTATCTATACTTTTAGCCATCAGCTTCAGGGAAGTCAGCAAGTCAGCTTTATTTTTTTGGAAATCATCAATAATATTGGCAAAACTTTTGTCAACGATTTCGATAAAATCATTATAAATATCTACAGAGAATTTATTTTTATGATTATCCAAATTATTCACTTGTCCATGAAACTTTAATAAAATATTTTGCATCTCATGTAACAGTTCTTCTTGAAATTTGATCAGCCGGGCTTCTGTAAATTTATCCAGCAGTAATGGTATGCTTAATGTCTCTATAACTGCTGTAGCAAAAACATCCCCTGGAATATAGGATGGGGCGCTGTGTTTGATAATATTTGACTTGCCCCTGTTATCTCTGATATTCTCAGTTTCAGTATTTGTATATCCAAAAATACTTTTCTTTCTTTTTTCTCCAGATAGGGAAAATTTACCAGGAAGAGATGAAAGGAACCAAACAAAATGACGAGGTAAATTTGTTAAAAAACCTTTGGCTTCTTGATTAACACTTTTAATAGAGGGATGGTTATATAAATCATTCACAAAAGTAATTACACTATCACTGTCTGAACTGGCTGCATCACCCCCTACCAAAATTTCTAGGGATTTTTTTAGGTGAACTGCACGCCATTGTAAAACCGTAGTGATAATTTCTTGAATCTCACAAGCTAACAAACTTAAAATTAAGTAAATAAAAATTAAACCAATTGCTATATCTAAAATTAACGATAAATTCATTGACACCTTCCTCAATAAGTAGATAGCATATTTGTATTCCTACTATTTGTATCATTTTCATCACAGAATAATTGTTAAATAAATTGAACCCGACTTGGCTAAATTTCTCTAAAATTTATCGCTGGAGAGAGAAAATTAAGTTAATCTGAAAACTTAGGAATTATTCAGACTAGATATTTTGATTGGGTGACAACAACAGAGATTCCCTGAAGTCTAGCTGTAATCACACCAGCAAGTAAAATGATCATTATAGAATATGCAAGAAGGAAGCTCTATTTGGGGACATCTAGAAAAACAACATCGCCCAGTTAAGAAATGGATTGATTGGGTATGGATAGTTGTACTAACGTTGGCCGCAGTCTTATTATTTACTATCAATCTTGGGGGACTACCTCTGGGAGATGGCGATGAAACGACTGTTGCACAGGTAGCTAGGGAAATTTGGAATGCACCACCAGGCTCCACGCGATGGCTATACCCGACTCTGGGAGGTGAACCCTATTACAATAAACCCCCTTTAATTCATTTGTTGATTGCTGGGGCTTATGCTTTAGGAGGAGCAGATGAATGGACGACGCGTTTACCTAGCTCAATTGTGACATCATTATCTGTACCTTTGCTGTACTGTATTGGCAGAGAGATATTCCGTCAACCTTGGGCGGCTATTTATAGCGCTGTAATATATGTGACACTGCTACCAGTGGTGCGTTATGGCAGATTGGCCGTTTTAGATGGGGTAGTAGTCACCTTTTTCATGATCATGATGTTGTGCCTGTTGCGATCGCGCCGGGATTTACGGTACTGTCTTGGTATTGGCATCGGATTAGGGTTGATTTGTTTAACCCAAGGATTATTAGGTATATTGCTAGGTGCGATCGCCATAGTCTTTCTGTTTTGGGATACACCCAGATTACTCACCAGTCACTACTTCTGGATCGGCATCTGCATAGGTATATTACCAGTAGCTGCTTGGTATAGCGCTCAACTCCTGCACTACGGTAACAGTTTTGCTCAAGTTGGACTAATTAATCAATCCCTCAGCCCCATCGGGAGCAGCATTCCCAGAAACACCGCACCACCCTGGTACTATCTCCAGCAAATTCTCCTATGGACATGGCCTTGGTTAGTATTTTCACCCCAAACTGTGCGCCTAATTTGGGAAAATCTTAACCTTAGCTGGGCAAAACTCTTGCTGGTATGGAGTCTGCTCTATCTAGTGATCATTTCCTGCATGAGTATAAAACAACCCTGGTACTTATTCCCTATTTACCCCAGTTTAGCCTTAGCCTTTGGCGCTCAGTTAGCGGAAATAGATAATTTACCCATCACATCATCCTATCCCCGAATTTGGGTAGCTGGTTTATCAATTTTAGCGGTGGTAGCCTCTGGTGGTAGCATTTATTTCACCAGTGGCGCATTACCCAGAACCGACTTACAACTGATTTTTGCCTCTGTAGCCTTAACCATGACATTAGCCGCCATCTTAGCAGAACGGGGTAACGGGCAATTCCTCAAAGTTTTGTTGTGGGGAAGTTATGTTTCTCTACTACTACTCATGAAATCAAACTACTGGATTTGATACTTCCCCTACTAACCTAGAGGTGTAGCGGGAGATTCTTGCTTCACTTATCTTGAACATTTTCGTTAATCGGTAACTGCTGATCATAATTAGTATTTTGCTGGGTGATAGCCATCATACTGAAAACCAAAACCAAACCCACAGCCAAATTTAATATAGGACGCTTGATCAGAATAAAATCTCGTATAATTCTAGCTAAAGGACTACTTTGACGACGCAGAGACGAACAAAGCATAATTTGTTTCAGCATATACGGGTCACGGACATAATGGCCACTGGGACACACTACTAGTCTTTGATGACAATAGGGACAGCTAAACAAGCCAATATGTGATTCGGCTATTCTTTGGCTGGCATTCTTTTGACAAATTGGGCAAGCAACATAATCATTATCAAAGGTGTGTATATTCATCTACCTTGTCCGCCTAGTCTATTTACTCACTGTATAACAATAGCCATATTCCACATTGGGGGAATACTTAGTAGTTGTCGCAATTATATTTGTACGAAATATCGGTCAATGGCCGCTACACGAGTATAGCTATATTTAGCTAAACCTGTGTCAATCCATCAAATTATACTTAACTTGCCTGCTGCATCAAGAATGACTGACAATGGGAAGTAGCAGCTAAGAATTTAATTTTTTTCTTAGATTTCTAGAAAATTACCTCACCCCTGAATGACTCTCTTACCTCCCAGCGAACTGAGGAAGGTAACGGAACAACCTATATTTCCTGCACCTTCTACTCCTTTAACACAAATAATAAACAGGTTTCAACTCTCCCCAGAAACTGTCGTCCTCTTTTTAGCCCTCCTCATTGGCGGTGGTACTGGGATGGGCGTAGTCACATTTCACTATTTAATTGAGCTAA
This sequence comes from Nodularia chucula CCY0103, assembly GCF_963923915.1. Lineage (NCBI taxonomy): Bacteria > Bacillati > Cyanobacteriota > Cyanophyceae > Nostocales > Nodulariaceae > Nodularia > Nodularia chucula. The sequence continues at coordinate 17,903 of NZ_CAWUOL010000001.1, forward strand.
TTAATTACCTGATGCAAGCCAAATTCATTGGTGCAATTAGCATTTGGGGTAATTGGACTCTCGCCTGTGTCCCCATTCTGGGGGGATTAATTGTGGGATTAATGCGTTGGTATGCTGAAGACTTTGGCCCTGGACTATCTTCGATGATTGCGGCTTCCCAGGGAACAGAACTAAAGCAACAATTACGACCAGTAACCAAAATGTTAGCTGCATCCGTATCCTTGGGAAGCGGTGCTTCCTTGGGAACTGAAGGGCCAAGTGTAGAAATTGGCGGAAATTTTGGAATGCTGTTGTCTGCAATTCTGCAAGTGTCTCAAGAGCGACAAAGGTTACTTTTAGGTGCTGGGGCGGCGGCTGGGTTAGCTGCTGGTTTTAACGCTCCCATTGCTGGGGTATTTTTTGCCCTAGAAGTAGTCATGGGAGCCACATCTTTTGCCACCTCTGCCGTCAGTGTAGTGCTGTTAGCCGCAGTAGTAGCAGCATTAATTGCTCAAATTGGCTTGGGCGCACAACCTGCTTTTGATTTACCAGTATATCAAGTCCGCAGCCTCTTGGAATTACCTCTTTATCTGGGGTTGGGTTTAGGAGCAAGTTTAGTTGCTCTCATTTATTTAGCCACAATTCGGTTCGCAAAAAATACCTTTAAGGGCTTAACTTTAGGTTTTGGGTGGTTAGGAGATATCCCTAAACCCTTTCATCCCTTAATTGGTGGTGTGATCCTGGGGGGAGTGACTTTAAAATTTCCCCAAGTTTTAGGCATCGGTTATGAAACTGTAGAAGCTATGCTTCAGGATGTAGAATTTTCTCTACAGCTCTTGCTTATCTTATTAGTCCTGAAATTATTAATCACGGCCATTAGTAGCGGTAGTGGCTTTGTGGGTGGTTTATTTGCACCAGCCATGTTTTTGGGTGCTTCTTTTGGCTCTGCTTATGCTAAAACTATAATCTTGTTATTTCCGCCAGTTGCTGAAGTGATGGCGGCTCCCCCAGCCTATGCCATGGTGGGGATGGCGGCAGTTTTAGCGGCTAGTGTCAGAGCGCCATTAACGGCTATTTTGATGTTATTTGAATTAACTCGTGACTACCGCATTGTTTTACCTTTAATGGCAGCCGTGGGTTTAAGTGTCTGGGTGACAGAACAGTTGAAGCCCAATTTTAACTCTAATTCTAATCTGCAACAAATTGGCTTGTCGGAGTTGAAAGATCAACAGGCGGAAATTGTGCAACAAATTTTAGTCGAAGATGCCATGATCACCTCCCCGAAAAAGTTACCCGCTAGTTTGGGAGTTTTAGATGCAGCTGTCGAGATGATTAGCGATCGCTGTCGTAGTGCTTTAGTAATTGATCAAGCAGAAAAACTAGTTGGTATTGTATCACTGGAAGATATTAATCGCTGGCTGTCTGCACCTTCTGTCAGCGAAATTGCTAATCATCCATCTCATCATACCCTCATGGATATTTGTACCACTGAAGTTCTTTTTGCTTGGCCTGATGAACTGTTATCAGAAGCTTTAGATCGGATGACTCTTCGAGGTTTGCACCAATTACCTGTGGTAGCCAGAGATAATTATGAATACATTTTAGGGTTACTAGAACGGGAGCAAGTTGCCTTAATATGCAGCTTGGCTGTCACACGTAAGGCAATTCAACCCTATTTATCGGAAACAATTCCTGGAATTTAACTAATATTGACATACCTCCTCTTCCTGAAGGATAGAGGATTCCTTAACGCTTCATTGGGTTGTGCTATCGAAATAGTCTGACCATCCCTCAACGTTCGTTTAAAGTCTCCCAATGCCCTATGGCGACTATATTACAATTTTAGCAGAAAGCCGTCCTAAAAGCGGCGCACTGAGCAGCTCGACAGGCTCACTGTATCACTTGCCGAAGTGAACGGGGCTTGTATCCCATTATTTTCGGTCAGTGGCCAGTGCAACATTTGACAACTGACAACTGACAACTGATTAAGCAGAGGCTTCTATGGCTTCTATGGCTTCTAAACCTTCTTTCTCATCTTCGTCTACCTGTCTCAGACGAATATGTTTTTTGCCCAGGGTGATCAAAAACTCATCTCCAGGTTTCAGATTCATCTGTTTTGTGTAAGCTGAACCTATCAGTAAATTACCATTTGATTGCACGCTAATTCTATAGCTGGCACTGCGTCCGCCACGTCCATTAGCACTGGGTGAACTGTCTAACTGAATGCCTTCAGCATCAATCAGGGCATTCAAAAATTTCATCATATTCACACGCTCTACACCATTTTTGGTAACGGTATAGTAGCCACACTGCTTGGCTTTATCGTCTTTGCTCAGGCTCTCTAGCTCTTTAACTTTCTTCAGGAGTTCTTCACCCTGTAGGGGGTCTATTTTTTTCTGTTTAGGCATCAACTTAGATGGAAAATGAGTGGTTGAAGTAGTTGAATCGATTTTATTTTAGCCGACAATGAGCTAGTAGGAACAAAATCCTTTAGTTTTTATCTCAGCTTTGCCAAGTATATTACACTCTAATGTGAAATTGTTACACAATTATCTATATTGTCAAGATAATGTATTCTCTATAATCTTGATCTAGTGATCTGCTTTGATTTATGTAGGGAGGAAGTAGGGAGTGCTGAATTTTTTCACAATCAAATATAAGTCCTATAACTATATCCACTTGGTGAATCACTGCTAAACTATATTTATTTAAGTTTCCTCAAGTCCTCACCCCAACCCCCATACTCAGTTAACTTGATCATCTTCTGTTCAGATGATCAGCAAGATTGATCTTTAATCATTTACCATTAGTAATTATTCACTGGTCAGTGGTGAAAATAAACCCACAATTCTCAGCATGAAACTAACTACCAGAGGGCATTACAGTGTAAAGGCATTGTTAGATTTAAGTTTACAGCCAGGTTATGGCCCCGCATCAGTGAGGGCGATCGCACAGCGTCAAGATATCCCCGCACCTTATCTAGAGAAGTTACTCATAGAAATGCGTCGGGCTGGATTAGTCAAATCAATTCGGGGTAGCATTGGCGGATATCAACTAGCATTAAAGCCAGCCCAAATTTCTATAGGTCAAATTTTAGAATCCGTGGGCGAAACTATTACCCGTCTACCACATCATACCCCCACACCAGATCAAACTGAAGATTGGGTAACATTCACTCTTTGGCAAAGACTCAATCAAAAACTCAAAGAGGCTTTATACAGCATTACTCTCGCGGATCTCTATTATGATGCTCGCAGTTGGCAGGCTTCTTTAGGAGAAGAAGCGAGTTTTGTTGTTTAGTGATTGCATATGAACTTTAATATGCAAAATAAATCAGTCTTATGTGATTTTGATCATTGCCGCACTACTAGATTACTGCATTAGTAACCCTGGAATTGCTCTTATGTAGTGACAGTATTACTCTGGCTAATTTTAATCAAGATGTTATTAGTTGGTAAGTTTCTTGGGAAAAAGAAGCTAATTTTGTGGTTTAGTGATTGAGCATTGCCTTTCCTATCGAAAAAATAAGATCATCTGTGATTTTGATCATTGCCGCACTACTAGATTACTGCATTAGTAACCCTGGAATTGCTCTTATGTAGTGACAGTATTACTCTGGCTAATTTTAATCAAGATGTTATTAGTTGGTAAGTTTCTTGGGAAAAAGCAGCTAATTTTGTGGTTTAGTGATTGAGCATTGCCTTTCCTATCGAAAAAAATGAAATCATCTGTGATTTTGATCATTGCCGCACTCCTAGATTACTGCATTGGTGATCCGTGGGGTTGGCCTCATCCAGTGCAAGTTATGGGGTGGATAATTTCTCGCCTGACTAAATTTTTTATTTCGGTCTGTCAGCATCCTCTTACACAACGCATAGCTGGAATTTTGTTAGCTATCACCTTAATAATTGGTAGCGGCTATTGCGGTTGGTTAATAATGAAAGTTACTCAAAAGTGGCATCCATTATGGGGAATCACCCTAGAAAGCATTCTTTTAGCCAGTTGTTTTGCTGCTAAAAGTCTCCGCACAGCTGCTGAAGCAGTTTTAGAACCATTGACAGCCGGAAATTTAGCATCAGCTCGTGATGTTTTAAGTAACTATGTAGGTCGAGATACTCAACAGCTTTCAGAACCCGAAATTTTGCGGGCTGTGTTAGAAACTGTCACAGAAAATGCTACTGATGGGGTTATGGCTCCACTTTTTTATGCAACTCTGGGTGCTTGTATACCTGGTGTGGGTTTAATTCCTCTGGCTTTAGCATATAAAGCTAGTAGTACCTTGGATTCAATGGTGGGTTATCGAGAAGCGCCTTATACTTATTTAGGGTGGTTCAGTGCTAGGTTAGAAGACTACTTAACTTGGCTACCTTGTCGCCTCACAGTGATTTCCTTGGCGCTGTTATCCGGTAAACCCTTAGATGTTTGGCGGATCTGTTACCGAGATGCAGCCAAAGATCCCAGTCCTAATTCCGGCTGGAGTGAATGTGCTTATGCTGCTATTTTAGGTGTGCAAATGGGAGGTACAAATTTTTATGGTGGAGTCCCTAAACCAAAACCACTGCTAGGAGACGCTATTCATCCCATTACTCCCAGTGACATTCAAACTGCTTTATTATTGACTCGATATTGTTTTTTATTGTGGTTAGCTATAGCGATCGCATTATTAGTCATACTAGTATCCAAACCAACACTCTACCCCTTCTCTAGCTAAACTATAGTCATCGGCTTTGAATTTCCAACTTACTTATGTGAGTGGGGAGTGGGGAGTGGGGAGAGGGAAAACGGCCTCAGAAATCAAATGGAGTCTTATATGTCTGCTAAAGTAGTTGAAATTCTTTCCTCAGAAGACCTGCGCCGCACTTTAACGCGTTTGGCCTCTCAGATTGTAGAAAAGTCTCGTGATTTATCCCAACTAGTTCTGATTGGTATTTATACTAGAGGGGCGCTATTAGCAGAATTACTGGCACGTCAAATTGAAATACTAGAGGGTGTCAATGTGGCAGTGGGCGCATTAGATATTACATTCTATCGAGATGATCTTGATAAAATTGGTCTGAGGACTCCAGCCAAAACCAAGATTCCCTTTGACCTGACGGGGAAAACAGTTGTACTGGTAGATGACGTAATTTTCAAAGGTCGGACCGTTCGCGCTGCGTTGAATGCTGTGATTGAATATGGTAGACCAGAAGTTATTCGTTTAGCCGTTCTCATAGACAGAGGTCATCGAGAAGTGCCAATTCACCCAGATTTTATGGGTAAGCAGCTACCTACAGCTAAGGAAGAAATAGTTAAAGTTTATTTACAAGATTGGGATGGTAAAGATGCTGTGGAGTTGATGAGCGCAAATAACTAAAAGCTACTGTCCTATGGGTGAAAAACAGAGTAGAATTTTGACATAACACAAAAGGCTACTGAGCGCAGCCGCAGTAAAGGTTATCCCTACTCCCTAGCAATCATGCGTGCTAATCAACAAGCGATTGTCGCGGAACTTAGTCAAAGGGCGCTAGCTGGGAGAAATTTGACTACATTGATGAATCTTTGTGTCACTCTTGTTGCCCAAAATCTCAAGATTGAATATTGCAAAATTTTAGAACTGTTGCCAAGCGGTAATAAATTATTACTACGGGCGGGAGTTGGTTGGCAATCTGGTCTGGTAGGACAAGCGACTGTCAGCAATGATATTAATTCCCAAGCTGGTTATACTCTGCTATCTGAGGAACCAGTGATTGTAAGGGACTTGAATCAAGAAAGGCGATTTAGTGGCCCAGCACTGCTACAGGAACATGATGTAGTTAGTGGTATGAGTGTGGTGATTCATGGTCAAGAATCTCCTTTTGGCGTATTAGGCGCACATACGACTAGACAGCGTGTTTTTAGTAAAAATGATGTTTATTTTCTGCAAGCTGTAGCCAATGTACTAGCCACAGCCATCCAGCGTCAACAATTTGAAGACGCACTCAAAACTAGTGAAGAACGTTGGCATTTAGCTGTACGCAGTACCAATGATGGTATTTGGGATTGGAACGTAAAAAGTAATAAGGTATTTTTTTCCCGGCGCTGGAAGGAAATGCTTGGTTATAAAGATGGGGAAATTACTGAGAATATTAATGAGTGGTGTTCGCGGGTACATCCCGAACAGGCAGAATCTGTGCAACAAGCAATTGCTGACCACCGCGCCCAGAAAACGCCTTTTTTTATTAGTGAGCATCAAATTCGATGTCGGGATGGCTCTTACAAATGGATTTTGGCTCGTGGTCAGGCGGTGTGGGATGATGATGGTTACGTGGTGCGGATGATTGGCGGGATAATGGATATTAGCAAACGCCGGGAAGCTTTGGAAGAACTGCAACAGGTACAAGCAGATTTACAACGTCAAAACTGGCGATCGCAATTATTCGCTGATATCACTCTCAAAATTCGTCAGTCTTTACAAATTGATCAAATTCTCCAAACCAGTGTGACAGAAGTACAAAAACTCCTGCAAGCTGACCGAGTATTAATCTTGCGGGTGCGAGCCGATGGTACTTACATTGTTCGCAAAGAAGCAGTAGCACCTGGATTACATGAGGTGATCGGCGAAATCATTGGGGAAAATTCCCTGGGAGCAGATCACATCGAACAATATCGCCAGGGATGGATTAGTGCTATTTCTGATATAGAACAAGCTGCACTCGAACCTGCTTATGTGCAGTGGCTACAACAATTTGGCGTGAAAGCTAAACTAATTGTGCCAGTGTTCCGGGAAAATCAACTTTGGGGATTGCTAATTGCTCATCAGTGTGATTGTCCCCGACGATGGACAGAGTGGGAAATTCAACTACTACGAGAACTAGCTGATCAAATCGGTATTGCCCTGGATCAGAGTTTAGTGCTAGATAAGGAAACTCGTCAAAGCCAAGAACTAGCCCGCTCTAATCAAGAATTACAAGAATTTGCCTTTATCGCCTCTCATGATTTGCAAGAGCCACTGAGGAAAATTCTTACCTTTAGCGATCGCCTACTCACTACCTGTAACAATGACTTAAGCCCACAAGGAAAAGATTATCTTCAACGAATGCAGAATGCCGCCTTGCGGATGCAAACTTTAATTAAAGACCTCTTGACACTTTCACGGATTACCACCAGAGCGCAGCCTTTTGTGGCGGTGAATTTAAACCAAATAGTACAAGAAGTCTTATCAGATTTAGAAATCAGGATTCAGCAAAGCAATGGCAGGGTAGAAGTGGATGATTTACCTACAATTCCCGCCGATCCCCTGCAAATGCGCCAACTCCTGCAAAACCTCATCGGTAACGCCCTGAAATTTCACCGCCCCCAAATACCCCCCGTAGTCAAAATTTATAGTCAAATTTTGCAAAATCAATCAGAAGAACTTTCTGTAGTTTCCGAAATCTGCCAAATCACTGTTGAAGATAACGGAATCGGTTTTGCTCAAAAGTATGTTGACCGCATTTTTCACATTTTTCAACGTTTACATAGTCGTCAAGAATATCAAGGTACTGGTATGGGTTTAGCTATCTGTCGCAAAATTACTGAACGGCATCGTGGAACGATTACAGCTTACAGTCAGCCAGGAGAAGGAGCAAAATTTATTGTCTCCTTACCGATGAATCAACAATTTTAATTATTCTCTCTCTAGGAGGATTACTAATAAACTGCAAACTGGCATTGTCTAACTTAAGAGATATACCTGGGGAGTGGGGAGTAGGGTAAAAGCCTTTCGATGTCTAACTTTTATAATCAGTTGATCTCCTAACCTACTTGGCAGTTGCTATATCTTTAGGAAGATATTGCTATTTAATTATTTATACTTTTGGACTTCTGTAGGGAAGAGGAGACATTTCAGGGTGCAAGGTAGCCAAGCAACTATCACCATATTAATGGCTGATGATGATGAAGATGACGGTGTATTAGTTCGGGAAGCATTAGCAGAAAGTCAATTGCCTATCGATTTACATATTGTCAATAATGGTGAAGAGTTACTAGATTATTTGCATAATCGGGGCTTATACACTGATCAAAGTCAAGCCCCTCGTCCAGGATTAATTTTATTAGATTTAAATATGCCTAAAAAAAGTGGTTGGGAAGTGCTACAAGATATTAAAACAGATCCCAAACTGCGGAGTATTCCTGTAATCGTACTGTCTAGTTCCGACGATCAACAAGACATACACCATAGTTATGATTTAGGTGCAAATTCATTTATTACTAAGCCAGTGTCCTTTATCGCTTTGGTGGAAATTATCAAAAACATAGGAAAATACTGGTTTGAAATAGTACAACTGCCACTATAAGGACTGGGAGGGAGGAAAGATGAATAACAAGCCAATCAGAGTTTTGTTAGTTGATGATGATGAAGACGATTATCTGTTAACTCGTGATTGGTTTAGGGAATTTCAGGTAGCTGGCTGCGACTTGTCATGGGTAGATAATTATCCAGATGCAGAGGATGCGATCGCCCAAAACAATCATGATATCTATCTCGTAGACTATCGTTTAGGAATTGATAATGGACTAAAGTTATTGCGTCAGGCGATCGCCACAGGTTGCGCCTCCCCCATCATCTTGCTCACCGGTCAGGGAGATAGAGAAATAGACCTAGAAGCTATGAAAGCCGGCGCAGCCGATTACCTAGAAAAAAGCCAACTCACAGCACCCTTATTAGAACGTTCCATCCGTTACGCTTTAGAACGTAAACAAACAGAACTAAAAATCCGTCAACAAGCTGCACTCCTCGACATCGCCACCGATGCCATTTTTGTCCATGATATAGATGACCCTGTTTTATTTTGGAACCAAGCCGCCGAGAATTTATACGGATGGAAAAAAGCAGAAGCGATTGGTAAAAAAACACAAGAATTATGGCATGAAACTAATCAACTTCTACTACAAAAAGCATTTGATCATCTTATCCGAAATGGTGCATGGGAAGGAGAATTACATCAAATCACCAAATCCGGCCAAGAAATCATTGTAGAAAGTCGTTGGACATTAGTTCCCAACTTCGGTAATACACCTCGCTCAATCCTAGTTGTTAACACAAACATCACCGAAAAAAAACAACTAGAATCGCAATTTCTCAGAGCGCAAAGATTAGAAAGTATTGGTACTCTAGCCAGTGGTATTGCCCATGATCTTAACAATGTTTTAGCACCAATTATGATGACAGCGCAGCTTCTAGAGTCGCAAATGCACGATGAACGCTCTCGGAGACTGTTGCCAATTTTAATCTCCAATGCTAAACGTGGAGCCAGTTTAGTTAATCAAGTATTATCATTTACGCGGGGACTAGAAGGAGAGCATACAGTTTTACAATTAAAACATTTAATCATAGAAATTCAGCAAATTATTAAAGAAACATTTCCCAGATCAATACAAGTTATTACCCAAATTCCTCCCCATTTGTGGACTGTCTCCGGTGATGCTACACAATTACATCAAGTATTAATGAACTTGTGTGTTAACGCCCGTGATGCCATGCCTGACGGTGGGAAATTAACAATTTTAGCCGAAAATCTCTTAATAGATGAAAACTATGCAAAAATGAACATTGATGCTGAAATTGGTTCTTATATAGTCATTACTGTCAGTGATACAGGCATAGGGATTAACCCAGAAATACTAGATCGAATTTTTGAGCCATTTTTTACAACTAAAGCCACAGGTAAAGGCACTGGTTTAGGACTTTCCACAGTTATTGGCATTATTAAAAGCCACGGCGGTTTTGTGAAAGTATACAGCAAACTCAAAAATGGTAGTCAATTTCAAGTTTATTTGCCAGCCCAAAATCTCATAGAAACTAGAGAAGAAATAGAACAAACTTTGCCCCAAGGTAATGGAGAATTGATTTTAGTGGTAGATGATGAACCTGCTATTAGAGAAATTACCAAAACATCACTAGAAAACCATAATTACCAAGCCATCACAGCCAGTGATGGGATTGAAGCCATAGCTTTATATGTCGAGAATCAACATCAAATATCTCTTGTTTTAACCGACATGGTGATGCCCTGTATGGATGGTATAACCACCATTAAGACATTACAAAAAATTAACCCAAAGGTCAAAATTATTGCCGTTAGTGGTCTAAATACCAACGAAAAAGTAAACGCAGTTCATAATCTTGGAGTTAAGGCTTTTCTAGGGAAACCATACACCGCTCATCAGTTATTGCAAGCTATTAGCACTATTCACAGTAATCAATAGCCTAATTCATATTTGAAATCACCAACGCCAAATTTTGCATGGTTTAGTCATGATTCCGCAGAGCTAGACTTTTCCAAACCTGCGCTCTCGTTGCTGGTAGGCAGACAAAGCACGGTAAAATTCCTGTCGGTCAAAATCTGGCCAGAGAGTATCGGTGATATAAATTTCCCCATAAGCCATTTGCCACAGTAGGAAATTGGAAAGTCGCATTTCGCCACTGGTACGGATTAATAAATCGGGGTCAGTAATTCCAGCTGTATACAGATGACGCTCAAATAAATGCTCATCGATGTCATTGGGCTGAATGACACCTTGTTGTACTTTGTGGGCGATCGCCCGACAGGCTTGTAAAATTTCTTGCCTACCGCCATAATTAGTGGCTACAGTAAAGCGGATAGCTTGATTATCTCTGGTTTCTGCCATTGAGCGGGAGATTTCTGCTTGCAGCGATCGCGGCAAATCATCCAAATTACCCACAAACTGGATTTGCACATTCTCCTTCACCATTTCCCGTAATTCTTGACGGAGAACTCTTTGAAACAAAGTCATCAAAAAATCCACCTCTTCCTGGGGTCTTTTCCAATTTTCAGTGGAAAAAGCATAAGCCGTGAGTGCCTGAATACCCCAATCTTTGCAACAGCGTAGCAAATCCTTCAGCGCATCCACGCCTCGCTTATGTCCCATAATTCTGGGTAAACCTTGACGTTTAGCCCATCGACCATTCCCATCCATAATCACTGCAACGTGTTTTGGCAGTAGTTCCCGTTTTAAGTCAGAGGGTAAAAATTGTAATTCAGTTTTTTGTGCTGTCATTTTTTATTTCGAGAAGCGGTGGATGCCAATCCGAGTAAACGTGAAACCATTAATGTTGCCTTTTGACCCATCTGACGACCGAAACCCAACAGACTAGGAGCAACAGCTTCCCGATCTACAGTGGTGGATAATTGAGCCTCCAAAGACTCTTTCAATGTCCTAATCGTCAGTGGTCTATTCAGATTTCCTCGTTCCGCCAAGGAGATAGAACCAGTTTCTTCTGATACAACCACACAGATACAATTTTCGACACGCTCAGTAATTCCCATTGCCGCCCGATGGCGTGTTCCTAACTGGCGTGAGGCAGTGCGTCCTGACAGTGGTAAAATTATACCTGATGAAACAATCCGCGAGCCACGGATCAAGGTTGCCCCATCATGCAGTAAAGTTTTTGGCTGAAAAATTGTCTGTATAAGTTCTTTAGAAACATCAGCATTCAGCTTCACCCCCGGTACGGAAAAATCCCGCTCATGAATCGGACCGGTTGTTTCTAAAATCAGCAAAGCTCCAATACGATTTTTGGAAAGTTCTTTGACCGCATCCACAATTTCATCAATTACACTATCAGACTTGGGGATTGTTAAACTAGATGGTTTGAATAATTGCTGAAATTCACCACGTCCCACTTGCTCTAGAAATCGGCGAAACTCCGACTGGAGGGCAACAGCCATAGCTACAGCGCAGCCAATCACTAACTTTTCCAGAACAAAATTTAGCAGTGGTAAACCTATCCTGCCACTTAGTGCCGAGGCTAGCATTAAGATAATAAAACCCCGCACCATCCAAAGTGTTCGCCGCTCACTAATAATAACTAGTATCATATACGTCAGCGCTAACACCAAGAAGATATCCAGAGTCCCAAGCAGCAAGGACTGCGACCATCCCAGGTTTGTCAGCCATTGCTTCGGTGAATCTCTCATGACATCTGGATTAATCGTTGTTCTCCCTTAATATTCTGTCATTTCCCTAGTTATCAGTTATCAGTCAACAGTTATTAGTTATCAGTTTTATAACTAGTGAAAGACCACACCAATTAGTGGAAAACTTTGGTGGCGGGTTTCAACTTTTCACATACGCCTGTTAACTGTTAACTGTTAACTGTTTGCAATTGCTTACTTCTGCACGTTGAGTCTATCTGGTAAACAATCTTGTCTAATCAAGTCCTGATATGTTTCACGGCGCAAAATTAAATTTGCTTCGCCATTTGCCACTAGAACAGCTGCTGGGCGGGGTAAGCGATTATAGTTGGATGACATACTGTAATTGTAAGCACCAGTCCCCATAACTACGAGTATATCCCCTGGTTCAGTTTTTGGCAGTTGGGCATTTTTAATCAAAATATCCCCTGATTCGCAATGCTTACCAGCAACTGTTACTGTTTCAGTTAAAGGCGCAGACATTTTGTTAGCTACTACTGTCCGATAAACTGACTGGTAAGTAATTGGTCTGGGATTATCAGACATACCGCCGTCAACTGATACATAGGTACGAATTTCTGGTACAACTTTCGATGATCCCATAGTATAGGCCGTGATGCAGGCTGTGGCAATTAGCGATCGCCCCGGTTCACACAACAATTTTGGCAAAGGCAGATTTTCGGCTTTACAAGCTGTTTGAATGACTTCACAAATAGCCTTGACCCATTCTGCAATACTGGGGGGATCATCCGATTCGGTGTACCTAATGCCTAAACCACCACCAACGTTTAATTCGGTAATGCTTAAACCGTAATTTGCCGCTTTTTTTAACCACTGCACCATAACAGCAGCTAAATCTTGATGGGGTTGGCGTTCAAAAATTTGGGAACCAATGTGAGCGTGTAACCCGATGCAGTTTAAGCTAGGTTGCTGACTGACAAAGGTAAATACTTCGTCTAAATCATTGGGATCAAAACCAAACTTACTGTCTAAATGTCCGGTGCGGATGTATTCGTGGGTATGACATTCAATTCCTGGTGTTAAGCGCAGCATCACCCGCATAGGAGCAGATTTTTTCCCTTCTGCTTGTGCTATCTTCACCAAGGTATGTAGCTCTTGCCAGTTATCCGCCACAATGGTGCTACCGGATTCGATAGCTAATAGTAGTTCTTCTGCTGATTTATTATTACCGTGGAGGTAGAGTTTATCAGGACTAACACCAGCCTTGAGAGCTGTGTACAGTTCTCCTCCTGAAACTACATCTATTCCCAAACCTTCCGAAGCGGCGATCGCACAAACCGCTAAACAATTCCAGGCTTTTGAGGCGTATAATACTTGAGATTCTCCCTGGTAATATTCTTTAAATGTTTCCCTATATTGCTGGCAAGCTAAACGTAGGGTTGCTTCATCTAAAATATACAAAGGTGAACCAAACTGCTCTACTAGAGTTGTGACATCACACCCACCTATTTCCAGAGTATCTTGACTATTAACTTTAGCAGTTATGGGTAAAAGTTCCTGGTTGGGGGAAATATTGCCGTTGGAGTTGGGTTGTTGAGATAAATATTGACTACCAGCATCTTGAATGCTAGCGGCTTGAGTCGATACCATAATTTTTATAAATTGTCCTTGCTCAAAGTTGAAATTTGTTTGGGCGTGGTGTGGCTGAATGTCCCGATTCTCAGTTTACCTAAAAAAGGAAAAACTGAATCTAGTCTACTTTAGTAGACTTTTGTTATTCGCCAGGAACTAAAGTTCCTGGCGGAATATGGATTCAGCATCATAATTTTCGACTTCTGTGTACACGGTAGCCCTCTCTGGCGGGGTGGGGTGGGGTCTTATGGCAAAAAAAACAATTCCCGACTTGTGTGTACAGCGTAGCCTGCACCCCTGCTTACTCGATAAAACCCATTCTCCAAAAACGTGACATCATTAGATTTAAAGCTGCAATCCCTAACTTCAGAGCATCTTAGTAACATCTTGGAACTAGACCAAATTTGTTTTGGCGGTTTGTGGACTCTGGAGGGCTATCAAAGGGAGTTAAATAGTCCTAATAGTGAATTATTGGGCTTATTTTCCCCGGTTCATCCTTCAAAATTGCTAGGAATGGGTTGTTTTTGGGCGATTTTAGATGAAGCCCATATCACAATTTTGGCGGTTGATCCCCAATATCACCGTCAAGGTTTAGGACAGGTTTTACTATATTCTTTATTGGAGAGGGCGAGAGATCGCGGTTTAGAACAAGCCACCTTAGAAGTTCGGGCTTCTAATTTAGCCGCTATATCTTTATATCAAAAATTTGGCTTCCGAATAGCGGGACGGCGTAAAGGTTATTACCAAGATAATGGCGAGGATGCACTGTTGCTGTGGCTATCGGATTTACAATCTGCTCAACTTGCGGATTCTTTGGAAAAGTGGCGGATGACAATTAGCGATCGCTTCCAGGCTATTGGTCATTGGTCATTAGCCCTTGGGTTCAGAGTAAATATTGGTCAAGCAAGAGGACAAGGGGCAGGGGGCGGGGTGCAGGGAGGAGAACCCCATGCATAAATACAGGGGCTTGGGAAAAGGACGCATTATTTTTCGCACTTGCGCGTCTCGTTCGCGCAGCGTGCCGTAGGCATAATAAATATTTTGATGTTTGGCATACATAAATGCAGGGGCTTGTATCCCTGTTGGCAGGGGAATTAAAAATCCTTCTCCCTTACTCCCTGCTCCCCTACCCTTCGGGATGCTACGCAAACGACTGCGCTCAGGGCAAGCCTGCGCCCTGCTCCCCTGCCTCTTATCGTCATTGAAAATACATTTCCCCCTTGCTCCCTGCTCGCTACTCCCCTGCCTCTTTCCCCAGGCTGCTATCAAGATCACATTAATGAAAAAAAATTTAGGTTTTCACCCAACTTTTTATTTAAATATTTAATCAATTAATAAACTAACTTTAATAAAAGTAATTTGAGTTTACATATTCTTGACTAAGTATCAGGGAATATGTTATTACTGGTTTTTTGTAAATGGTTAACAAAATAATTAACCAAAATAGCGTGCTATATAGTCGTCAAAGCCAAAAACACTGGTAAACTCAAGCCCCTCAGTATAGCAGCTAAAAAAAAAGTCATACATAGTTAATAATTACGCCATCACATTCGGCGAAACTTTTTGGTAGCCTATAATCTTTATACAGGCATCCAAAAGCAGAGCCTGTGCTAAAATCAGCATACCGGCACGACGCAGGTGATGGGAAAAATGCCATGTTTGAACGCTTCACAGAAAAAGCCATTAAGGTAATCATGCTGGCCCAAGAAGAGGCCCGCCGCTTAGGTCACAACTTCGTTGGAACCGAACAGATCCTCTTGGGTCTGATTGGGGAAGGTACAGGAGTTGCGGCCAAAGTGTTGAAATCAATGGGTGTCAATCTTAAAGATGCCCGCATTGAGGTAGAAAAAATCATAGGCCGAGGTTCGGGCTTTGTAGCCGTGGAAATTCCGTTTACCCCACGGGCAAAGCGAGTTTTAGAACTATCCTTGGAAGAAGCGCGCCAATTGGGGCATAACTACATTGGCACCGAGCATCTGCTGTTGGGCCTGATCCGGGAAGGGGAAGGTGTGGCAGCCAGGGTGCTAGAAAATCTAGGGGTGGATTTATCTAAAGTCCGCACCCAAGTTATCCGTATGCTGGGAGAAACAGCAGAAGTTTCAGCCACAGGACCATCGGGACGCACCAAAACTCCAACCTTGGATGAATTTGGCTCGAACCTAACCCAAATGGCGGTAGACAACAAGCTAGACCCAGTTGTAGGACGCGCCAAAGAAATTGAACGAGTGATCCAAATTCTGGGTCGCCGGACTAAAAATAATCCAGTATTGATTGGTGAACCAGGGGTTGGTAAAACAGCGATCGCTGAAGGTTTAGCATCGCGAATTGCCAACAAAGATATCCCCGATATCCTGGAAGATAAGCGCGTAGTCACTCTAGATATTGGCTTGCTAGTAGCAGGAACCAAGTACCGGGGTGAATTTGAAGAACGCCTCAAAAAAATCATGGATGAAATCCGCTCGGCAGGTAATGTCATTCTGGTGATTGACGAGGTACACACCCTGATTGGTGCAGGTGCGGCGGAAGGAGCCATTGACGCAGCAAATATCCTCAAGCCAGCTTTGGCTAGAGGCGAGTTGCAGTGTATTGGAGCCACAACTCTAGATGAGTACCGCAAGCACATCGAGCGAGATGCAGCCCTTGAGCGACGCTTCCAGCCAGTAATGGTCGGTGAACCGTCAGTTGATGAAACTATTGAAATCTTGCATGGATTGCGCGAACGCTACGAGCAACACCACAAGCTAAAAATCTCTGATGAAGCTCTTGTAGCGGCGGCGAAATTGTCTGACCGTTACATCAGCGATCGCTACCTTCCAGACAAAGCCATCGATTTAATTGATGAAGCTGGTTCTAGGGTACGTTTGATTAACTCCCAATTGCCACCAGCAGCCAAAGAGTTAGACAAAGAACTACGTCAAATCTTAAAAGAAAAAGACGACGCTGTACGCGGACAAGACTTTGATAAAGCTGGCGAACTGCGCGATCGCGAAATGGAAATCAAAGCCGAAATCCGGGCGATCGCTCAAAGTAAAACCACCGCCACCGGCACAGAAGGTGAAGAACCTGTAGTTGGCGAAGAGGACATTGCTCACATCGTCGCTTCCTGGACAGGCGTACCGGTGAATAAACTCACCGAATCAGAATCCGAAAAGCTGTTGCACATGGAAGACACCTTGCATCAGCGCTTAATCGGTCAGGAAGACGCTGTGAAAGCAGTGTCCAGAGCAATTCGTCGCGCTCGTGTCGGTTTGAAAAATCCGAATCGACCCATCGCTAGTTTTGTCTTCTCCGGTCCCACTGGTGTAGGTAAAACCGAATTAGCGAAGTCCTTGGCTTCTTACTTCTTTGGTTCCGAAGAAGCAATGATCCGCCTGGATATGTCGGAATATATGGAACGCCACACAGTTAGTAAACTGATTGGTTCGCCTCCTGGTTATGTCGGATATAACGAAGGCGGTCAATTAACTGAAGCTGTCAGACGGCGACCCTATACAGTGGTGCTATTCGACGAAATCGAAAAAGCTCACCCCGATGTCTTCAATATGCTGCTGCAAATTTTAGAAGACGGTCGCTTAACTGATGCTAAAGGTCGCACGGTAGACTTTAAGAACACCTTGCTGATTTTGACATCTAACATTGGTTCTAAAGTAATTGAAAAAGGCGGCGGCGGTATCGGCTTTGAATTTGCCGATGATGCTACCGAAACTCAATACAACCGTATTCGCTCTTTGGTCAACGAAGAACTGAAACAATACTTCCGTCCTGAGTTCCTCAACCGACTAGATGAAATTATCGTCTTCCGTCAGTTGAACAAAGCAGAAGTCACACAAATTGCTGACATCATGCTCAAGGAAGTATTTGGTCGTCTAACTGAGAAGGGTATCACTTTAGAGGTTAGCGATCGCTTCAAAGATCGCCTGATTGAAGAAGGTTACAGTCCCAGCTACGGTGCAAGGCCGTTACGTCGAGCGATTATGCGCTTATTAGAAGATAGCCTAGCAGAAGAAATTCTCTCTGGGCGCATCAAAGATGGCGATACAGCCTTAGTTGATGTTGATGAAAATGGCGTTGTTCAAGTTAGTTCTCAGCAACGTCGGGAATTAATGTCTCAAGGCATTGAATCTTAGTTAAAATTTGTCAACTTTAAATAAACGGGAGGGAATTTCGGTTCTCTACCGTTTTTTTTGTGTCACGCAGAGGCGCAGAGACGCAGAGAGGAGGAAAAGGATTAATGATTGAGCGCTATGAGAATCAACAGCATACCATTTTTCACGGTGATACTATTACGACTTTATCAAAGTATATTTCTTCAGAATCAGTAGATTTAATTTTTATCGATCCTCCCTATAACATAGGCAAAAAATTTAGTAATTTTCATGATAAATGGGAATCAGACGCAGAATATCTAAATTGGTCATATCAATGGCTAGATGAGTGTATTCGCATTCTCAAACCAAATGGCACAATTTATCTCATGACAAGCACCCAAACAATGCCTTATTTTGACATTTACTTGCGGAAAAATTTAACTATTCTCAGTCGCATAATATGGCATTATGATAGTTCGGGAGTACAAGCCAAAAAATACTTTGGTTCCATGTATGAACCTATTCTTCATTGTATAAAAAATAAAAACAATTATATTTTTAATGCCGATGATATCAAAATTGAAGCTAAAACAGGCGCACAACGTAAATTAATAGATTATAGAAAATCTGTACCTATTCCTTATAATACAGAAAAAGTCCCCGGTAATGCTTGGTATTTTCCCCGTGTGAGATATCGCATGGACGAATACGAAAACCATCCTTCACAAAAACCAGAATCCTTACTAGAAAGAATTATTTTAGCCAGTAGTAATAAAGGAAGTTTAATACTAGATCCCTTTGCAGGAACCTTTACAACTGCTGCGGTGGCTAAACGCTTAGGGAGAAAATCTATCAGTATTGAACTACAAGAAGAATATTTAAAAATTGGTTTGAGAAGGGTTTTAGAATTACTCGAATATCACGGAGAGGAACTTTTACCACCGCAGAAAAATCATCAGGTAAAACATAGATATGGTAAAGAAATTGATTTAGATTTTATAGAAGGGAGTCTTTTTGATGCAAATAGTAAAGCATGATTTAATTAAATGATAGAGAATTAAATTTTTCTCTACCATTTTTGATGTATCGTACCCAAAAAACAACTGACATTTTTCGGGGTTTTCCTATACTAGTATTTGAGTATTTATTTCTCCACAGGTGCAAGTTTTAAAGGATACAATGGTTCAGAGCCATTTAATTGCCAAATTTTAAATACCAATGCAGTAGCTACAGTTAGCCAAACACAAGAAAAAGATAAAATCATTCCCGCTAAAGGAACTGTTTGCCAATATATTGCTGTCACCACTAGAGCAGATAACCAAGGGCCTAAAATCACTACAGGAACAGCAGCGCCTAATCTCCGTTCTACAGTAAAAATCGTATTCCAAGTATCACCTAAAGCCAGATGTACCACAAACAGAATTAAAGGTAATACCAAAAATTGGTGATTCATTGCTTGCCAAATCAATACTGAAGAAATTACGCGCAAAACTGCAATTATCATCCAAACGATGGGAAATGCTAAAGGTGGAGGAGACCACCTGGGTCTAATTACTTGGTCATAAGTTGTACGAGAACGGGTATTATCTAAAAGTGAAAAAATTCGGGAACGGATACTTAAGACAGCAAAAAATAATGCAGTCAATACAGTGCTGAACCAACTAGGAAAGGCAGAATTATTATCAATGAACATGATTAATTTTTCCATTCCCAGCAACACAAGAATCATCACTCCTATTTGTAGGACAGTTCCTAGTTTGTAAACTAAAACTGCATTGATATCTAGTTCTTGTGTGGTAGCTGCTGATGCATTAGGAAGTTGTTCTTTACCAGGTTTCACCCCCATTACTGTATTGACAAACTTTTCCAGTATTCCAGTATTGTTGGCTTGGTTCATAATTAATAGGTTCCAAGTAGTTTATAATCATCAACAATAATTCATTATATAATAGTGGGATGGTTAAAAAATAGCTTTTTGCAGTTGTGACAAGAAATGAAGTTGAAATTTATCTCATAGAGCGATATAAAAATCTGTTTAATTTAAATAAATGGTGATAGTATTTTTATTCATACTGATATAAAAATGTACGAAAACAAGCGCGAATAAAATTGATTCATGGTAGGATGATTACATAGGAATATATTAATCTGGTAATCGTATTCGTCAGCCTTTGTTGGTTTTACATTACTTGAAAATATTAGCATTAATTGATTGTAATAAAGTTTGTGCAAATTGCCAGCCTTGACTGAACTGATGTTTATTGAATAAACATAAAAAAATTAATTTTATTTAAAAAACTTTTTTTTAATAAATAAACTAATACTCACAATGAAAGTTAATAGCCAAAAGACTGTCAAGAACCAGTTTACTTGCATTCCTTAAATAACCATTCCGAAACCAGACAGAAGAAATCCGCAGGCAATAGAGGCCATCACAAGGGCTATAAATCCACTATATCCACCGTAAAAATCCATTTGCCTATTAAGTTTTTCAATTTGCTGCTTCAATTGAAGCGGTAACGTACGTCATACTTTTTGACATTCCAATAGTAATATCACTACCTATGATAACGGTATTCTCCCATGTATACTATTTTGCCGCATATCTACACGTCAGTAAGTTGGTTATGTCAAGTTAAGCTGTAAAAATTAAATGAACTCGAAACTAATTAATCGTCAAATTACCCTTGACGCTAGACACATTGCCAAGCATCTACCAGGAACACCCCAAATGCAAAGACTTCTGAAAAAAGGAATTGCCGCTCATGTATTTAATGATGAAAATACCATGAATCAAGTTGCTCAGGGCATAATAGAAGAAGGCGAGTTTATCGGCAGCATTCGAGAATATGAACGTTATGGAATGTTTTTTACTGAACCAATAGGTTATAGAATTAGTCCAGATGGTAGCCGTATTCCACTTTACTATGGCGAGATGAAAATCAATGCAGACAACCAATACCACGTCATCCCACGCACAAGACCGAGTAAAGAATAACTGGGAATTTACTGAAGTATGGATTGATCCGATGTTATCACCTCCATATATTCTTTTATTACTTTGCGACAGTGAGGGAAACTGTCAAATTTCTGATCCAAAACAGGGCGATAAGGTGATATTTTCTAGTAATAATTATGAAACTGCTAAGTTATGGTTACTTGAAGATGAGTATGAACCAGTTCAAGGTAGGCTTTTAGCTACGGAATTATTGTGAAGTGTACCTTTAGCAATACCACACAGTCGGGATAAATTACCCTTGTTTGAGACTGGTTGAGTTTCTTGTTGGATTGATTCTAATAAAGTTTGTACCAATAGCCAACGTTGACTCATTGGTAATTTCAAGACTTGTTTTTGCAATTCTTGTAATGTCATGAGCAGATATTTGAGTTTGTTTTATCTCAATCATACATAAGCGCAAAACATCTCTCTCAGTTAACCTTCAACCAGTCGCTCTAAACCTTGGATTTCCAAAGCATGGGGGTTGGTTGCATTGGTGGAGATTGTGCGATCGCATACCTTACCGTAGCTATCTCTTTCATTACTTTAAAATAGAATTTATATCTTCCAAAAGGCTTATGACCCTAACCCTTAACCTACCACCAGAATTAGAGCAATATCTTTTGCAAGAAGCTAGCAAACAAGGACTTTCGGTTGAGGCGGTGACATTGCAAGTTTTGGCAGACTCTATTTTGTTAAAACAAAAGCGAGCTGAATCGGTTAATATACTTCAGTCTTGGCTTGATGATGAGGATGTTGAAGAACAGCAAGAAACAGGCCATTACCTCATTAATGCATTAGACGAGGATCGGCTGTCTGAACGTAAGTTATTCCCACTTGAAATGAAAGGGATTACTTGGTGAACCGAGCCATAGTATTAGATACAGGACCCCTCGGACTGATCACCAATCCAAAACTGTCCCCTCAGAGTGTTGCTTGTACTCAGTGGCTCCAACTTCACCTCAGTTCAGGAAGTCGCATTATCATTCCAGAAATTGCAGACTACGAAGTTCGCCGTGAGTTGTTGCGAGCAAACAAAACAAAAGGCATTGCTCGTTTGGATGATTTAGCCAAATTAATTGAATATTTGCCAATTACAACGCTTGCAATACGTCAATCTGCACAACTTTGGGCAAAAGCTCGTCAGCGAGGGCAACCAACCGCAGGTGATAAAACGATTGACGGTGATATGATTCTGGTGGCTCAAGCCATGACTCTAGAAGTTTCAGATGTAGTAATTGCGACAACTAATGTCGGGCATCTATCGAGGTTTATCACCGCCGAACTTTGGCAGAACATCCCCCCAAGTTGACCTTCAACCAGTCGCTCTAAACCTCGGATTTCCAAAGCATGGCGGTTGGTTACATTGGTGGAGATTGTGCGATGGCGTAACCGCCCAGCGTAGCTGCTCGCCTAACCGCACCTAATATCCATACTTCTTTATATTTGTCAAGTTAATTTTTGTGCGGGCGATCGCCTAGCTTACCGAATATATCGCATCTGTTAGAAATACCTTTTCACTCGCTAGAAATATTACATAAATCCCCAGCTAACATCACTGGAATTTCTGAACCTACAAATCCAGACACATCACGAGTTACAATCACATCTACCGTAGATATCATCGCACAAGCGTACTGCACAGCATCCTCAAAATCTTTAAAATTTAAAGATATTGCTTGTTCTAAAACATTTTTATCAACCGCACAAATGTGTAAATCTGAGAGAATTTGTGATATTGCATCTTCAGCAACTTTTACACCTGCGGCTTTACGAATAATATAATAAATATTAGTAATTGTGGTAGCAGCAATAAACCCTGTAATTTCACCAGCATCAATTTTTGCAAATAACTTGACTGCATCTTCCACAAAAGGCTCTCGTTCAAGTAAAAAATCAAGAACAACATTCGTATCAATAAAAACTCGCATCACTGGTATTTCTCAGTTAAATAACTGACATAATCTGCAACAATATTTTCATTACTTGATATGTCTGTACCTTTAGCAATACCACGCAGTCGGGATAAATTACCCTTGTTTGAGACTGGTTGAGTTTCTTTTTGGATTGATTCTAATAAAGTTTGTACCAATAGCCAGCGTTGACTCATTGGTAATTTCAAGACTTGTTTTTGCAATTCTTGTAATGTCATGAGCAGATATTTGAGTTTGTTTTATCTCAATCATACATAAGCGCAGAACATCTCTCTCAGTTAACCTTCAAGCAGTCGCTCTAAACCTTAGATTTCCAAAGCATGGCGGTTGCTTGCATTGGTGGAGATTGTGCGATCGCATTAATCAAATTACATACTTATTTATAATTGTCAAGTTAATTTTTGTGAGGGCGATCGCCTAGCTTACCCCAAACTATCCCATCATTCAAAATCATCTTTCTCAATTCTCAAGTTCCTTCCCGGTGGACTTGCACAATAATTCGCTTTCGCAATTCGTCAGCCATCAAGATCAACGGCGGACAAATCAATAATATCAGCCAATGAAATGGCTTTAAAGGTGCAGTTGAGAAGATTTTTTGTAGGGTAGGAGAGTAAATAATTGCCAGAATCAGAACCCATTCCACAGCAATTCCTACCCAAATGAAGGGGTTGCTAAAAAATCCCAAGCGGAAAATTGACACCCGTTCGGAACGACAAGCAAAAACATTACCATCTTGACAAGCCACAATTACAGCTAAAGTCATTGTTGTGGCTTGATGATAAATAGCCATTGTGGCAGCATTAGCTGAGTGAGAAATAATACTGGGGGTGAAGGCTTGCAATTGGGTAATATTATAACCATGAGTCCACCAAACTAAGAAAAATCCTGTCATACCTGCCAATCCTTCCAGTAGTCCTAGAAAGCAGTAAGCACGCAGCAGCAAGGGTAAATCTAACAGTGGTTGAGATTTTTTGCGCGGAGGTAACTCCATTGAACCAGTTTCTGGTTTTTCTGCACCTAATGCCAGTGCGGGGAGCATATCTGTACCTAAGTCAATGGCTAATATCTGCAATATTACTAAGGCTGGAGGTATCTTGAGAAACACCATTGCTAGAAAAGGTATAAACTCAGCCATATTAGAAGCGAGAATATAAGTCATGAACTTGCGGATATTTTGATATACTGCCCGACCCTGTTCAATTGCTGAAACGATAGTCGCAAAATTATCATCTATCAAAACAATATCCGCAGCTTCACGGGCAACGTCTGTACCGCTAATTCCCATTGCAATCCCAATATTAGCAGCGCGTAAAGCAGGAGCATCGTTGACACCATCACCAGTTACAGCAACGACATGACCAAGGGTTTTATATGCTTCCACTAACCTGAGTTTCTGTTCTGGTATGACTCTGGCAAATACTAACCCAGTTTTATGCTTGTGGAGTATTTGCCGCAATTGAGTATCAGAAAGATGTCCTAATTGTTCTCCGGTGATGATTCTAGCTTTGCCGTTGACTAAACCAATACGTTGCGCGATCGCATTTGCTGTTAACCCATAATCACCTGTAATCATGGTAACTTGAATACCTGCACGATGACAAAGGGCGATCGCATCGGCAACTTCTGGACGTGGTGGGTCAATCATCGCCACCAACCCCAAAAAAGTCAAGTCCTGTTCTAATAAATTATTATCTTCTGGGTTTAACTCCGCCCCACCTTGACTGGTTGCCACCCCTAATACACGATAACCAAGACTAGCCAATTGATCATTAGCCGCCAGCACTTCCTCTCGCTGAGTTGGTGTCAGTTCTAGCTGTTCTCCTCCAGACCATAAATACCGCGAATGTTGCAATACATCTAAAGTTGCACCCTTGGTAAAAATTAGATACTGGGAATTTACAGTATTATCCAACTGCAAATGCCCTTCTAACAAAACCGTCATCATCCGGCGCTGGGAATCAAAAGGTATTTCTCTAATTCTGGGTGCTTGCTGTTGCAACTCCTCCAACTTCAACCCAGCCTTAATTGCTGCCACTAATAAAGCCGCTTCCGTAGGATCACCCACTTCTTGCCATTGATTAGAATTAAGTGGATGATTTAACCGCGCATTTGAACAAAGTGCCGCACCAGCCAACATTAGCTGCACCTGAGACTCATATTCAGGAGAAGGAATTTCCACTTCTCCCTTGGGTTCATAACCCACCCCAGTTACGTTAATCAGAGTATTGGGAATCCACAATTGGCGGACAGTCATTTCATTTTTAGTCAAAGTCCCTGTTTTGTCGGTGCAAATAACAGTGACTGCACTCAGAGTTTCCACCGCAGACAGACGACGCACCAAAGCATTTTGGGTAGCCATGCGCTTCACACCAATTGCTAAGGCTAGACTCACAGTAGGTAATAAGCCTTCGGGGACAAATGCCACAATAATGCCAATAGCAAAAATGAAACTTTCTCTTAGTCCCATTCCTACCAGCAACTTAGTGAGTAAAAATATCACCACACCCATACTTAAAGCAATGATGGTAATGATGTGAACGACTCTGGAAATCTGCACTTCTAAAGTGCTGGCTTCCCGCTTCACATGGGCTGTCAGATGTGCTACTTGACCAAATTCTGTATGAGTACCTGTTGCATAGACTACCGCCAGTCCCCGACCAGCCGCCACAGTAGAACCTGCAAATACTAAATTACTCGCTTCAGAAGCATGGATATTTTCTGCGGTAACAGGTTCGCAAATCCGGGGAACTGGCAAAGATTCCCCTGTAAGTATAGAGACATCTACATATAAAGACTGACTTTCCACAATTCTGGCATCAGCAGAGATTTTGTCGCCCTCTTCTAACTGCATCACATCTCCGCTAACTAACTCACGGGTAGGAATTACAGACAATTTTCCATCCCGATAAACTTTGGCTTGGGAAGGTAAGATTTTTTTTAAGGCGGCTAAAGCTTTTTCGGCTTGAAACTCCTGCCAAAAGCTAAAAATAGCATTAATCCAAATCACAGCCCAAATTGCCCAACCTAATTCTGCTGTGTGGGAAATAAAAGCTAAAATTCCCGCTACCCACAACAGTAACGCCATAAAATGGGTTAACTGATCGGTAAAACGGAGAATTAAAGGGCGTGTTTGCGGTTCGGGTAGTTCGTTGTAACCGGATTGTTTTAATCTTAAATTGGCTTCAGCCTCGCTGATACCTTGGGGAGTAGTTGTGAGAGTCTTGTAAACATCTGTAGGTGTCAACTTCCAAATATGAAAATTTGAGTTCATCTTATACCCGTTCCTACTGTCAGCACCAATCCTGTTTTCATAGCCTAGATGCTGAGTCCATACCTTTTCATCTGTCTGAGAGGATGGAGCGGCAGTGTGAGGTTAACTTGAATAAGTTGCGTATCCCCTCACTAAGTAGTATGTAGGGTGCGTTAGGAGCGCGAAAATATCATAAACTATACATTAAATTATATACGCGACGTAACGCACCAAAATTGATTCCAATTGATTTAATAAATTCATGTCGCGTTTCATAAATTACCTGAGAAAATTTTATTTCTGTTATCTCTATCAGAAAACATTCTAGTGAAAGTAGTTGCAATATATTGAGCGATACTATATCCAAACCATAATTCAGATGTTTTCCATTCTTTAGCTTTGTAACGTTCACTTATTGGTGGAAAGAAATTTAATTTATCTTTTAAAATTTCTAAGTGTTGATTATTTGCTAGTTTTATACATTGCTCGACTGCCTTATCTAAGTCATGACCAATTTTTCTTACTTGAGTTTCATCATTCCAACCGTTTTTAATGATTAAGATTGCTTTCAAGTACATTTCTACTGCCATTCTAGAAGTCTCAATGGCTTTTGCTTGAGGACTTTCCTCCAATAAAAGAGACACTTTGGCTTGCAACTCTTTATGGGCGCTTTTTATAAAACTCGTAGCTAACTCATTAAACGTATTTAATTGTAAGATATCGTTATATCCATAAGCATAATCTACACAGTTTAACCAGACTGCAATAAACTCTCTTAAAATTTGAGGTTTGGCTTGAATTTCTTTCTTCAAATTGTCTGGCATTAATGTCAGAGAATCAAACGCCTTCACAGGATAACAGCCTATTCCAATAGGAATATCAATTTGCCAAAAACACGAGTCAAAGTAGAATGTCCCTTTGTACAGTGAGCCAATCTTATGAGAACCAGGTTTAGTATTTTCATCAAACCAGGTTTCAATTGTCTTATCAATATCTGATGGGGATATCCAAGAACAATTAAATTGCTTTGAATATTCTAAAATAGCCAAGATTGGTCTTGCTTTAGGTGGTACATCTTCACTACGAAATTTTTCATTTATTGCTCTAAGCCAATCTTCGCTTGGTTTCATATATAATTCACATAACGATTATGATTTAAAGATGACACAAAACAAACGAGTTCAGTAAATTCCTGATCATGAGAGTTGAAGAAATTCCCTTGAATCAAATTAAACGGCCTTTACCCCGTGTCAACGATGCCAATAAAGTCCAAGCCTTAATGGAATCGATAGCAGCTATTGGTCAGCAAGAACCCATTGATGTCCTAGAAGTAGAAGGACAGTATTATGGCTTTTCTGGTTGCCACCGTTATGAAGCTTGTCAGCGTTTAGGCAAAGAAACAATTATCGCCAGAGTTCGTAAAGCTCCACTTAGCGTCCTCAAGATGCATTTAGCGTGATAATAGATGTTAGATATGAAATTTCTCAAACATATAACCAATTAGGAGAAAAATATGTCACCTCAAGCAACGGCCAAAAATGTAAATATCGGTATTGACGATGCAAGTAGGGCGAAAATTGCCGAGGGGCTATCTCGCCTATTGGCTGACACCTATACTTTGTATCTTAAAACACATAATTTTCATTGGAACGTTACAGGGCCGATGTTCCAAACTTTGCATTTAATGTTTGAGACTCAGTATACAGAACTAGCTTTAGCGGTTGATTTAATTGCCGAAAGAATCAGAGCGCTGGGACACTATGCACCGGGAACCTACAGCGAATATGCGAAACTCAGTTCAATTCCCGAAACTCCCGGAGTTCCCAAGGCTAAAGAAATGATTAGCTTGTTGGTGGAAGGACAAGAAGCAGTAGTGAGAACTGCACGTTCTATTTTTCCTCTATTGGAAGAAGTCAATGACGAACCCACTGCCGATTTATTAACTCAACGGATGCAAGTCCACGAAAAAACTGCTTGGATGTTGAGAAGTTTATTGGAAGAATAAAAAAGGGAGCAGGGAGCAGGGGAGAATAAACTTTCCAATGACTAATGACACTGAGAAGTTGCAAAATCTGATGCAACGTGTAAATATTTGTAGTTTTAAAGCTTTGAGTCGTGATGCTGGTGTTTCAGAACGTCAAATTTTGCGGTTGCGACAAGGGAAACTAGAACAGATGCGGGTGGATGTGCTGCTGAAGTTATCGCAAGTGTTAAAGATTTCATTGAGTGAATTAATAGAAACTTTTTCAATACTCAGCACTCCCCACTCAGCACTCCCCAAAGAACGAGAAATTGCAGAGTTAAAAATAGAGTACCAGCGATCGCAACTGCAATTAGCACAACAACAAGAAATATTAAAACAACAATTCCAGCAGTCGAGTTTACAATTACTGGAATCTTTATTATTACAATGGCCGACAGCAGCCCAGAAAGCTACGGAAAATCCTCAGTTAGCAGCCATTAAAATTGTGCCTTTGGTGCAGAAACCCTTAGAAAGATTATTACAGGATTGGGGAATACAAGCGATCGCACCAGTAGGAGCAGAAGTACCTTATGATCCTCAAATCCACCAATTAATGGCAGGAACAGCAGAACCAGGTGAAACAGTGAAAGTCCGTTACACAGGCTATCTACAAGGGGAAAAGCTACTGTATCGCGCCAAAGTCAGTCCAGTTTAGGAAACAGGGAGCAGGGAGTGGAGGAAAAGATTTGAACTATATACCCAGTCCCCAGTCCCCAGTCCCCAGTCCCTAACTAAGCTGGATAAATCCGCAAACGCCGATTTGGTTCTTCGCCAAAACTATCAGATTTGAGTCGATAGTGTTCTACCAACTCATGCTGCATTTTACGGACTTGGGAAGAACGGGGTAATAACTCGACCGGCTGGCCTTTGGGAATCACAATCTGCTCCACAGCAAGTCTGGCTTCTTCCAGAGCATCCATCTCATCATCAGTGCCACGGTGCAGAAATAATTGCAGTTCTCGGTCATCAGTCATGTCCGGATCTTCAATGTTCAGCAACCGTCTTAACCCACGGGTAATTTGGGGAATTGTACTAGACTTAATGATATGAATTGGCACATGACGGGCTTTAGCCATTTGCCTTAATTTAGCGTGGTTTTTGACGTGCGATCGCAGAGCTAAAATAGCATCCGCAGTATCAATATCTTTTGTCAATACCACTGGTAAAGTTAGCACACCAATCACCTGTTCTAATTGATGGCGACTGACACCATAAGGATAAATGTGTAAGGGTAAATCTTCACCATTTGGTCCCGCGTGTCTACTAATCTCAACATCAATAGCCTCAGAGTAATTAAAAGATTCATCCAGCAAGCGGTCAAACTCACTACGTCCAGTCACCCGCTCCCGCTCCAAAGACAAAGGAGGCAATGCTACCATTTGTCCTGATGAACGCCAACCATTCATAGGACGGGCTGGTGTCAAAGATGGTTCACTGGGGGGAACTTCCCCACCACGACCATTGACTACAGATAACTGTCGTGTAATCGCCACTTTACCTTGGTCATCAACAGTTCTAGTTTGTGGATTGGGTTGACGACCTCTCAGCAGAGTATCTACCGTATCAGCCACACTTTCATGTATTACCCAGCGCTGACGTTCCAACATTTCCACAGCAATTTCAAAAGTCGGGGGAGCTTTCCGTTCCAAAACCGTCTTTTGACTGCCTCGCCTCCTAGCTTCCTCATCCCCTAAAGTTACAGCCTGAATACCCCCAACCAAATCGGAAAGAGTCGGGTTTTTAATCAAGTTTTCGATTTGGTTCCCGTGGGCAGTACCAACCAACTGGACACCCCGTTCAGCAATGGTACGTGCCGCTAAAGCTTCTAATTCCGTGCCAATTTCATCAATGACAATCACTTCTGGCATATGGTTTTCCACCGCCTCAATCATCACCTGATGTTGCAGTTCTGGAGTGCCAACTTGCATCCGCCGCGCCCGACCAATAGCTGGGTGAGGCACATCACCATCTCCGGCAATTTCGTTGGAAGTATCAATAATAACTACACGCTTATGAAAATCATCAGCCAAAACACGGGCAATTTCTCGTAAAGCAGTAGTTTTACCAACACCTGGCCGCCCCAGCATCAGAATTGATTTACCGGTTTCCACCAAATCACGAATCATACCAATTGTGCCAAATATTGCCCGACCCACGCGACAGGTCAAGCCAATAATCCGACCACTCCGGTTACGGATAGCGCTGATCCGATGTAAAGTTAGCTCAATGCCAGCTCGATTATCTCCGCTAAAAGTTCCAACACGCTGAATGCAATCATCAATTTGTGCTTGAGTGACAGGTTTTTCGCTCAGATACTCAGCTTGATTAGGAAACCGAGCCTCTGGGAAACGACCTAGATCCAAGACCACTTCTACTAAACTATCTATTTGGGGATGATTCTCTAGTGCTTGTCGCAGGTCTTGGGGCAAAATGTCCAATAACTTTTGAAGGTCTTCTTTAATCGTCATGCTTTCTATGG
Organism: Nodularia chucula CCY0103; assembly: GCF_963923915.1. NCBI lineage: Bacteria > Bacillati > Cyanobacteriota > Cyanophyceae > Nostocales > Nodulariaceae > Nodularia > Nodularia chucula. Next base: position 48,183 of record NZ_CAWUOL010000001.1, read on the forward strand.
TGACGTTTGTAGAGATAACGTTTACACGCTCGCGCAGCCGAAGTGAACGAGGGGTTAGCGCTCCTGCTGTGACTTGATTTGGGAAACCAGAGAATGGGCAAGCTGCACTGCTGGCCAGAGTAATTCGGGTTCTGCTTCCAGGCGCACTTTCGCCTTCATACTAGTTAAACTCACCTCCTGATTCTCTAACTGATCGAGAATTGGTGACAGCAGCACACGGGCATAGCTACCGTAAGCGATTCCAGAGACATAGTGCTGAGGGTGGTATTCACAACCTTTTAATAGTTCCATTGCCTTTAACTTAGCAACAGTGTAGCTATTAGTGCCACCTGCTAATTGCACATATCCTGGTAACTGAGCTGTCAAAACTTTTTGCCCTAATTTCACCGTTGCTAAAGTAGTACCATCCCCAATATCACCACTCATAGGACGGCCATCTGTCTGCCAAATTAAGGTACTACGCAATGGAGTAATTATTTCAATAATTGCTTTTAGGTAGTCAATCATACCCTCACCGTCAGGGCAGCTAATAGCTAACACCTTTAGTTGGTCAGCCCAAGGTAAAATTACTTGCCATAGTTCCCGAAATTTTGCCAAATGTCCGACTTTTGTATGAATTTCTACAGCATCTATTACCTTTGACATAACCAATGGGGCGATCGCACAAGGGGTAGAAATATATGATTTTGTATAAATTTTACCATAAGGACAAACAGGTATGCAACGTCCACAGCCGTAGCACTTTTCGGCTTCCACTCCCGAAAAATCTCTAGGGTTAAATACGATTGCTTGTGCTGGGCAAATGGTTTCACAGGGTCTAGGGCAATCTCTAGGACATTCACTAGAGTTAAACTCTGCTTTGCGAAAATGGGGATCTTCTCCATCATTCAAGCTGACCATCAATAAAGGTAAGCTACCTTGATAGACATAACCTCGTTCTTTCGCATCATTAAGCAAATCCTTAGCTGCTTGTAACCCTTCCTGGGCTGCGGCTATCACTGCTGGATCAGCTGCCACATCTATACAGTCAGCACCTGCCAATGTGTAGGCTAATGCTAAACTTCTCACCGACGGCAGATGTTGGAAGCTGGCTCCGCAGATCAGTTTAAACCAGTGGCCTGCTTTCAAGGATTGTAGAGGGGCTAATAAATCAGTCACATTTCTATTATGCGTTTACCAAACTAAAAATACTAGTTTCTCATAGGGAAAATTAATACTTGTGCATATTTTCAATCGGCGATACACCACTAGGCTGATGGTCTGGGCTGAGGAATTATGTTAACTTTGTTACCAACTTGCAAAATTTTTCCAGTTTCTGATGGTCTTAATCGTGTATTCACACCCAAGCGATAAAAATGATTAAAGTACGATGAGTCTACCCAGTCTGGTAAAGTTGCTTGTCGCTGCTGCACAAAGATTTTTTGAAAGTTGGGGTAAGCTTCTCCAGAGTCAGGATTGCGGATGGGGACGATACAACGCTGACAGGGGTTGACTCCAGATAAACTCACATCTCCCAATTGCAAAGAGACTGTATCGCCTTGTTGATTAAATAGCTGATCTTCCCAAAATGCTGGTACACCACCAATTTCTATATTGGCACGGATACGGCGACGCAGATCATCAACGTTCAAACCAGGGAACCAGGAAGTTACTTCTGTTAAAGTAGCGGTACTAATTACTGTTGGCCCTGGTGAGTTGAGATCATCGGGAAAGCCCAATACAGTATTTTTCCCCAATGTTACAGCAAATCCCAAAAAAACACTGAGGCTTGCTGCTATCTCTTCTTGTTCTACATCTAAATGCAAGATTTGTGGCGATTCATGCTGAGGAGTTTGCAGGGAGATGGTTCTATTGAGAATGTCAAACTGTGATCTAATTAAATGGATTTTACTATTGCGCTTCCCATTAACAAATTTACCTTGTGCATCGAAAATGGCAAATTCGCGGTCATATTCTAATGCTCCACTAGCCAGAATCTTTGCTTGCTCCACTTCAACACCATCTAGTGATTTAATCGGGTAGAGTATAATTTTGGCTAAGTGTGGCATTAATCTATGGATGGAGGTAGCGGTGGTTTATCTAGTCCACCAATATTATTCAGAGGCCAAAAACGGACTACAGCCCGACCGATGATGTTTTGTCGAGGAACCACACCCCAACAGCGACTATCGTAGCTACTGTTACGGTTATCTCCTAAAACTAAGTATGAGTTGGGGGGTATAGTTTGGGGTTGGGCTAAGAAAGCTGGCTGTGAGCCTGATGTACAAACATCAACGGCTGTTTGCTGATCAGGGGTCAGGTAAGTAACTTCATCCAGGGGTTGATTATCAATGTAAACTTTGCCGTCCTTGAGTTCTACTTTTTCTCCTGGTAAGGCGACTATACGTTTAATAAAGGCATCGTTGTATTGTTCGTTTTGCAGTGTTTCTGTAGGTGAAAAAACGACAATATCTCCCCTCTGCGGTTGAGAAAATCTGTACTTCAGCTTATCCACAATTATTTTATCTGCCTCCCACTGGTTTGGAGTACCGTTGAGTGTAGGTTCCATAGATCCGGAAGGAATCCAGCGAGCCTCTGCTACAAAGGTACGAATGCCAAGGGCTAGGACAATACTAAGGACTACTGTTCTAGCTAGTTCGGCCAGCCAGGAATTATCGGGTTGTTGACTAGAGTTGTTATCAGACACTTGATTTGGCATGAAATTACTGGGATAAGGGAAAAGTGCAGTAATTAACTGGTTGGGGGAGACGATATTCTTTAATCTTAACCAGTAAAGTCTGATTTCCTGATGGAAATTTTTTTGTTGAGGATATGCAAAAATATATGACGGCGATCGCAATCAAGTTTAACCTAAAAGCATAAGTATCTCTCTAAATTCTGTTCACTCATGTCATCTCTACACAGTTTACTGATTCGCCGCGCTAGTATTATTCTCCCGAATGGTCAGTTAATGGTAGGGGATGTGCTGACGTGCGATCGCCGCAGGCGGGGCTTTGCCCATCGCCAAATAGTTGAAATTGCACAACAGCTTATCACCCGTAACACCGACTATAGAAATCGACGCACAAGAGTTAACTTTGTTGCCGGGAGTCATAGATCACCAGGTACATTTCCGGGAACCAGGACTAGAACACAAGGAAGATTTGTTTACACAATTGGTACTCTGGCACAGATAAATCCACCATTGCGATCGCCCCACGATTATCGGTGGTGAAATTGTTTATCAGCAAGGCAAAGTAAATACAGAAGTACGCAGACAACCTTTAACTTTTGTCTAACACATATCAATTTTTATCAAACTTACCTAAATTTTGCGTAAGTCCCAAGCTGTTGTGCGATCGCGTCATAATTTCTATGACGTGATATTTTTTATATTCCAACACTGCGTATAGCAACCGGTTTTACCCCACTCGCCACTCCCTACTCCCTACTCCCTCAATAGAATTGGAAATTATTTTCATTACATTCACCACGAGATAGACAGAAACATATAAGTATAACTTCTTATAAAAATTAGTTGAATAAATTAATCTAATTAAATTACAATCAGTCATTTTTGCTTGATATATTCCCAATTTTTCAGGAAAATCCTTAACCAGAACATAACTTCAAGCAATAAACCAATAAATTTAACCATTTAACTTTTAACTACAATCTTTTTGTATTTAACTATCCGGATTTTTTCTCGAAATAACTGTAGAGAATTAGTAGGGTTAAGTAAACGGGCAAATTTCTGTGAAAACTATGTTTGATACATATAAAAATTTTCTAAGCACCGAATTTGTACGGTCTTAAAACTTAATTCTGACACTTGTGATTGTTTGAAATTTCCGTCCGGAACTTTAGCAAAAATTGTAATATTTGGCCTTAAACCGGGGCAATTCCAGACAAATTAGCATCTTAGCAAACAAACTTAATCACTATTTATAGAGATAATCAAAGCAATGAAGCAATAGGAATAACCTTAGTGTAAGCAGATGAAAAAAATACCAGTATTCACTGAGTCAGAGAAATTCATCTAACATCCCTATTCACAAATATCATCCTCTAATGTACAGATTTATGTTACCTCTCAACTAAATATGATTTCCTTTGAGGATCAGCATTCAAAAATTCTAGCAGTTTGCTAGATATGACCGATAAGAGCAATTTGCATTCATCTACTAGGAAATTATCTGCCAGAATACGCCAGTCCTAGCTAACCGCAGTGGTCACTTAGATGGTCGAAGTGCAACCAGCTAGTAGATGTGAATCATAACCAGTTCTTATGTTGAAAAATATTTCATTGATTTTTAGATAATGAAAACAACAATGTTAGTAAATTTCCTGGATGAGCGCGGTAGTGGTAGATAGAACGAGTGTGGCATTCTCCCTCGACTATCAGCAAAAATTATCTAAGTTCATGGTGCAATTAAAGGGTGTAACGTTGGCTTGACGAGTACCGTCAGCGCCATGAGTTAATATGATGCTGAGATAACTATCTGGCTCGTATGGCATTCTTTCGGCCCATTCAATAGCCACAATTCCTGGTAATACCTCAATACCTTCCCAATAAGTTTCCAGATTCAAACCTACAACTTCCGAAGGTTCAAGGCGATATAAATCTAAATGGTATAGAGGGATACGTCCAGATGTATACTCATTAATCAGAGTAAAAGTAGGACTCACAATTGATTCAGTGATGCCTAAACCTTGACCAATTCCCTGTACCAGCGTAGTTTTGCCACTGCCTAAATCACCTGATAATAAAATTACACTACCAGCAGTCAAATTTTGACCAAGTGTAATGCCTAAGCGTAGAGTTGCTTCTGTATGTGCAAGTAAAATATTCATGGAAAAGTCAAGAAGAGATATTTTTGCCGAATCCATTTTATAGCAACCGCCAAGGAATTTAGGACAAAAACAGATCATGAAACCCTTACAGTTTAGGAGTTTCAAGGCTGCTCCCTGCTCTCTGCTATAAATTTACTTCCCATGATTAGTTCTACTGTACCACCGCAACAAAACCCGTGCTAGTTTCTGGGGATTGTGACGGACACAACCTGTTTCATCTTCATATAAGACATTTGCTAGAACAATTCGCCGACCCAATAGGGTGACATTTTCCCTATCCAAGAATACTGGATGGGAATTTTGTTGAGCATAGCGCATTAGTGATTGCTCAGAGGGAGATTTTTTGTGTACTAATACAGCATCAAACAGCTGTCTTTCGCCACAAGCAGTGTCAATCGCTTTAATGTGGTCAGCAACAGTATATCCGTCAGTTTCTCCCGGTTGAGTCATGATATTGCAGATGTAAATGCTAGGGGCTGTAGATGTGGCGATCGCATCAGCAATTTCTGGTACAAGTAAATTAGGAATCAAACTAGTATAAAGACTACCCGGCCCCACAACAATATAATCAGCTTCTTTAATCGCCTTAATAGCTGCGGGTAAAGCCGGAGGAAGAGCCGGTATACAACCAATCTTGACAATTTTCCCCCCAGCTTTAGGAATACTAGACTCACCCTCAATACGACGACCATCGTCTAATTCTGCCCAGAGGCGAACATCACTCAAGGTAGCTGGTAAAACCTGTCCCCGCACCGCCAGCACCTTAGAACTAGCCGCCACAGCCCGTTCTAAATCCCCAGTAATATCAGTCATAGCAGTTAAAAACAAATTGCCAAAACTATGACCAGTCAAACCGTCCCCAGCCTTAAACCGATATTGAAATAACTCTGTTAATAATTTTTCTTCATCTGCCAAAGCAGCCAAACAATTACGAATATCTCCTGGTGGTAAAACCCCAAACTCCTGACGTAACCGCCCAGAAGACCCACCATCATCAGCCACAGTCACAATGGCGGTAATATTAGCACTATAGGTTTTTAATCCCCTTAATAACGTAGAAAGTCCCGTACCACCGCCAATTACTACTATTTTTGGCCCCCGATACAAGCGACGATGTGCCAGCAGCACGTCAATTAACTCCTCTTCGCTATTTGGTCTTAGCACCTGAGTAATTGAGCCGACAGTGCGAGTTTGTCCCCACAGCAGCAACAGCAAGCCCCCTAGCAACACCAAAGGGCCGCTGATATAGTGAGGTAAAATGCCAGCAACTACTCCCAGAAAATTCCGCACCCATTCCATAGCCCAAAAAATAGGGGTTAGCTTCACCGATATCGCCAACCCCAATATTGCTAGCAGTACACCTCCCAAGCTAATTAACATCCAGCGTTTGATAGCTAGTCCAGGAGATAACCATTTGAACCACTGGTTAACACGATGGGAAGTGCGACGGCGCGACTGCTTTTGCAGGGCTTTGAGGGCTTGTCTGAGAAAACCAATTGACATACCTGATTCGGAGCAGTGCTACAAACTAAATAATTAACAGCAAATTTACACCACTTGGTATTCACACCAAATGTACAATTCTGAAAGTTCTTAAGGACTTTAGATTAGCAGCAAGTTGTCAAACTTGCCAGTGTTGGGGCTAAATTAACAGTCTCTCTCCTAGCATCCAAGGTTTACTCGCAGATTCTCTCATGGAAAAACGTATTTTAGGATTAGATCCAGGATTAGCCATTGTCGGATTTGGGCTAATTACTTGTCAGCAAATACCCGCTAAAATTCCGGAAACATCCGTGAGTATGGTTGATTTCGGAGTTATCCAAACTTCAGCCAAAATGGAGATGGGACAGCGCCTGTGTACTTTATTTGACGATTTGCATACGGTGATACAGGAGTTACAGCCAGATTTGGTCGCGGTGGAAAAATTATTCTTTTATCGCATGGCAAATACTATTCTGGTAGCACAGGCTAGAGGTGTACTTTTGTTAGCTTTGGCACAGCATAACCTGCCCTATGTTGAATTTACTCCTGCCCAAATTAAACAAGCCCTCACGGGTTATGGTAATGCTGATAAATCTGAAGTACAAGATGCTGTGGCGCGGGAGTTGGATTTAGAAGAAATTCCCAAGCCAGATGATGCTGCTGATGCTTTGGCGGTGGCTTTGACTGCTTGGTATCAGATTTAGGTTTTCCATGAATGATCTATTTTGAGGAATTAATCGGAAATTTACCTGAAGTCACAAACTTTTTAATATATAAAAAATAACAGGCAATGCGTTCTGTTTTGCGGAAACCGAAAATGTTTTGCATAAATTTATATATAAATTTATCACTGTCTCCATCAAATTCGGGGAAGCGAATTAAGGTTTCTTCTAAAAATTTTAAATATTGTGAGTAATCAATCAATAAAGAATGTCTAGCCAGTTCAAAATATGATTTAGCTAAAGCCTGACGATACTTTATAGAAAGTTTGTTTAATTGCAATAATTTTTTTTCAGTTCTATCTACAACTATATAGTGGTTTTTTACCCAACGAATTGTAGAAGAAGTAGAAACTGTAACTGATCCATGTCTTCTATAAATTGAATAACAGCCAGGTTGGTATACAACTTTAGCTTCATTCATTGCCACTGAAATAAAAAAAGCTCTATCTTGTGCAGCAGTCAAACTTTCATCCCAAACGCCACTATTTTCTACTACATTTCTTTTATAAAGTAAAGCACTTAAAGCCACCCACCAATTAGCTAATAAAGAAGCCAAAATATCTGTTTGATATTCAGAAACTTGAATTTTATCTAATACAATAGAACCGTTAGATAAATGGCGTTGATATCTCCAATCACTATAGACAACATCGGCTTCTGTTTCTTCTAAGAATTGTACCTGTCTTGCTATTTTTTCAGGTAAAATATAATCATCTGCATCCAAATACTGAATATACTGACCTTTCGATAATTTGAATCCTTTATTTCTGGCATAGTTACCACCTTGATGAGGTAAATGCTGCCAAATTATTTTATCTCCATAACTTTTAATAATATCTAAAGAATTGTCGGTAGAGCCATCATCAATTACTATAATTTCAATATGAGGATAGGTTTGATTTAAGCAACTATTAATTGCTTCTGCTAACCATTTTTCTGCATTAAAACAGGGGATGATGACTGAAACTAGTTTTTTTTTTCATAGTAATTTTCCTACATTTTTGTTAAGGTTAGCTATTACATATACTTTTGTGAGTGCAAAAGTTCAATATCTCTAATAAAAATGCAGGCCAAGAGTTCGCCAAAGCTTAAAGGCTCCTGCTTGAAAAACATGGGAAAATTTGATTTGTCTTCTTGAATCACAAATTTTTCTAGGACTGGCTTGGTCATCAATATAAAGGTGATTTTGATGTTGATTGCCTTGGCAAAAATTTTTCAGGTTTTTTTCCTGGGTTTTTTAATCCTTTTGTTGACCTGACTGTTGAGTGTAATGGTAGTCTTATGGTCAAACAACAGAGTGATTCCAGTGGTGATTTTTTCTCTGTTGGCTGTCAAATGCTTGGTTTGAGCCACGAACCTACCCCAACTCTTCAGGTTGGCTATCCCAGGAAATTTCTGATGATCAAAAACGCCAAAATTAACTTTCAACTGATAACGTGGGATCATATCCCTGTTATCTGTCTCAGTTGTCCCAGAAACCTGATGGAAAAAAAGACCGATGATTGGTGTTTTCTCCCAGGATTTATGTTCCGGTTTTGTCTCCTCAAGTTTTGCTTTAACTACCAACATGATTACGTTAATTTAACTAAAATGATTTTATCATGAAGTTCCAGAAAGCACCTGGGAATCTAGGCATTGATGCCATATCTAGAATCATAAAGTATGTGTGGGAATGGCTGTTACTCATGATCTGAAGACTTTCATGGGTGTAATTTTGATACAGCCAACTTTTAATTTACTTATTTTATCTATATGTAATAAAACAAAGTCGGAATTATTGATAACTCATGATCACTGACTTCAACCCTAAGTTTATTTAGTAAATGTTTATACTCTAGAATTGATAGTATTAGTGGCTGGGAATTAACTAAATATGTCTCCATCTCTAACTGAAAAAGTTCTCTCTCAATTACCGGGCGATGTTTTACCAGGTTTACGTCAAGCCGATCGCCTGTTAACATCTGTGAGAGAGAATACCATACCCGTTCCCACTGTAGTTGAAGAAAGTCAGCAACCCTTAGAGGTTGTGGAGTGGGATGTAATTGTTTGTGGTGGGACTTTAGGGATTTTAATTGGTTGCGCCTTAGCGGTGAAGGGACTGCGGGTGGCGTTGATGGAAAGGGGAATTTTAAAGGGTAGAGAACAAGAATGGAATATTTCCCGCCCAGAATTAGAAGCATTTGTGGCGTTAAACTTACTCAGTCCTGAAGAATTACAGCAGGCGATCGCAACTCAATATAACCCAGCACGAGTTAGTTTTGCTAGTGGTCAAGAAATTTGGGTAGAAGATGTTTTAAACATCGGCATAGATCCAGTTTACCTGCTAGATACATTAAAAACCCGATTTCTTGCCCTGGGAGGAAAATTATTAGAAAATACACCCTTCACCGCCGCCATAATTCATCCACAGGGAGTCGTAGTTAATCAGCAATACACCACTCGCCTATTAATCGACGCAATGGGAAATTTTTCTCCCATCACCCGCCAAGCACGCCAAGGTAAAAAACCAGATGCTTTGTGCTTAGTAGTAGGAAGTTGCGCCCAAGGTTTCTCCCCCAATACCACCGGTGACTTATTATTGTCATTCACATCCTTAAAAAATCAATGTCAATACTTTTGGGAAGCATTCCCCGCCAGAGATGGGAGAACGACTTACTTATTTACCTACATGGATGCAGAACCACAACGCCTCAGTTTAGAAGCATTATTTGAAGAATATCTGCGACTATTACCAGAATATCAAGGTGTAGAACTAAACCAACTACAATTTCAACGAGCGCTGTTTGGCTTCTTTCCCAGTTATCGCCAAAGTCCCATCAAAACCCCTTGGAATCGCCTGTTAACAGTGGGAGACAGCAGTGGTAATCAATCCCCCTTGAGTTTTGGTGGCTTTGGGGCGATGGTACGTCACCTGAAGCGGTTGACATTTGGTATAGAGGAAGCACTGCAAACAAATCGACTATCAGGGCAAAGTTTAGCCCTTCTGCAACCCTATCAACCAAATCTCACCGTTACTTGGTTATTTCAAAAAGCCATGAGTGTAGGGATAAATCAAAAAATCTCCCCAGAGCAAATTAACCAATTACTCCAGGCGGTATTTCAAGAAATGCAACAACTGGGTTTACCAGTCTTAAAACCTTTTTTACAAGATGTAGTGCAATTTTCAGGACTGACACAAACACTGTTAAAAACGGGTTTATTCCATCCCCTATTAATAGCCAAAATCATTCCTCAAGTTGGTTTACTTAGCTTGCTGGATTGGATGATACATTACAGTAATTTAGGAATTTACACTGGCTTACATCAGCTAACCCCCATACTAGAAACATGGATTAAAAATCAGCCCAGAGAAAAACAATATCATTGGCATCGTTTAGTTGATGCTTGGAAATATGGTTCTGGTGCTGACTATGTTGGGGGAATAGGGAATAGGGAATAGGGAGTAGGGAGTAGGGAGTAGGGAGTGGGGTAAAAGCCTTTCGGTGTCTAACTTTTATGATCAGTTAGTTTATGTCCTAACGTTTGGCGGTTGCCATAACATCTATTTCATATCACAAAACCACAAGATATAAATATAAAACTGTTCCCTGTTCCCTGTTCCCTGATTTAGAATTTGAGACTACTATGAATCTGCTGGTGTGCTTGTGCTAAATCCAACATTTCCTGGGTAGTTAAACTGCGTTTTTTCTCCGTTGATGCTTGTCGCACAGCATCTAATACCGATTGCATCCCTTCTGGATTCAGAACAATCCCCTGTTCCCGCAACAGGTTAGTCAATAAATGTTTTCCCGAATGCTTACCTAAAACTAAACGTCGCTCTCCCCCTACCTCTTCTGGTGCAAAAGGTTCGTAGGTATCAGGGTTTTTCAGTACACCATGAGCATGGATACCTGATTCGTGAGCAAAACTATTTTCTCCCACAATGGCTTTCCAAGGATGGACATTGTACCCGGATGCTGAGGCCACAAGTCGGGAGAGTTCCAGTAAGCGAGAAGTATCAATATTTAAATTAATATTATAGATGCGTTTAAGAGCCATTACTACTTCTTCTAAAGCCGCATTTCCTGATCTTTCCCCTAAACCGTTGACTGTTGTGTTGACTGATAAAGCACCGGCTTTGATTCCAGCGAGAGTGTTAGCGGTGGCTAAACCAAAATCATTATGGCTATGCATTTCTACGGGGATGGATAATTCTGTGACTAATTGTTGAACTTGTGTGTATGTACCGAAAAAATCCAAAATTCCTACGGTGTCACAAAAACGAAACCTGGATGCACCACATTCTTGAGCGTAAAGCGCTACATCTAAGAGAAATCCTACATCGGCTCTAGATGAATCTTCGGCTCCTACGGAAACAAACAAGCCATGATCAAGGGCAAAACTGATACTCTCTCCTAGTTTTTGCAAAACTAGTTCTGCTTTTCCCTGAAATTTCGCAGCTATTTGGATTGTAGAGACGGGGATCGATATATGCACTCGCTGCAAACCACAATTTATAGAAGCTTGAATATCTGAAATTACCGCACGGTTCCAACCCAGGAGATCAGCTTGTAACCCTAAATCAGCAATGGTGGCGATCGCCTTTTGCTCTGCTTCACCCATAGCGGGAATACCAACTTCTATCTCCTGAACTCCAATAGCATCCAGTAGTTGGGCGATCGCAATTTTTTCTTCCAAGCTAAAGGCTACACCAGCAGCTTGTTCCCCGTCACGTAAAGTTGTGTCGTTGATCACAATTTGATTCATTTGCGTAGTGCCTCGTTTATCATATTTAATATACAGAAATTTTTCTCTGTAGTAAGTAAAACTACAATTCTGGCTAATAATCATGGAGTCAATAAAATCACACCCCATTTTCCAGCTATTTTTTCTTTGACATAAGACTCTAACGCATATATGTCTGAGTTTCTGGCTTCATGAAATAACTTAAATGTTGGTTAATTTACCTTCTACTATAGTCGTCGGTATATTTCCACTCGTCACAATGATGTGAAAAAAATCGGCGGAAGTCTACTGAAGGAGGTAGTGTTTTTGATTCTGTAGATGGAGGAAGTAACCAGGATACTCTCGTTAATATTTAGTTTTTATCTGAGATCAGCAGTTGTCGTTTACATCTGTTGATATAGCTTTTTGCTGCACAAGCAACACCATCTCAAAGCTAAAGATAATAGACAGAATTGATGAGAAGATTTTTGAATGATTACCATAAATTTTGTGCATCTAAAAGCACAGAAAAATCAACTGACTCATCCATTCAAATATTCCTTTTGAAATCAATTTAAAATATTTTGATGCTTTTTCCGTAATAGTATACCAAGGATACCGTAATATAAAAATTAATTATAAATACTTGGTTAATTAAATTGGCTCACCTGTTAATATTCCATATTTCGCCAAATTTAAGCAATATTTGAGTCTGAAGCGATTTTTTCAAAGGTAAAATTATCTTAATTAATTTTAACATAGATGGGTAATTATGTCGGAATTAAAAATTATTCATAAGTAATTAAACATGAATACCCTATTAATCAAGTATTTCTATAAAACAGAACCAATTCCGATAAATGTATGATTAATTACCTAATTACTTCTAAAGAATACACATAGGTGGTTTAACCCCCTCATAGCCAAATCATGAATTAGTGTAACCTCTTTAGATATAAAGATCATCTATCCTTGATTCGATAATACAATGGGTTTGAGAACTACAAAAACTACCCCAACAGCCCAACTTGTATACTGACTGCGGATAGAGCCACGACAGATTTTTTACATCCCAGAATTTTATCTTTCATAACCTCAATTTATAGTCTCCTTTCCATTAATCATCACCGATGATTAACAACTTGCTCAATATATCTGAAGCTATGTAGTTCTGATCACAGTCAGATAATGAAAATTGATGAATTGACTATGAGATCCCACAATCAGCTAATTGATTTACCCAATTTACATCACGTTATTTATCCGTATCCTTTAACGATTAGCCCTGATAGTTATATAATCGATGCCATTATCTTGATGAATCAAACTCCAGACATGACTTGTGTCTTAGTTGTAGATCAAAGGAAGTTATTAGGGATTTTTACAACTACAGATGTCATTAAAGTGACGGCGCAACGGATCAATTTATCTCAAGTCACAATGGCTGAAGTCATGGTGCAACCAGTCATTACCCTAACTGCATCCCATTCCCAAGATATCTTTAAATCTTTATCACTATTACAGCAATATCAAATTAGCCATTTGCCGATTTTAGATCAACAGGGGCAACTATTAGGAATAGTTACAGAAACTAGCTTACTCAAAACCTTTGAAACCATAAACATGGTTAGTTTTGCTCCAGACTCACCACCTTTACACACAGTCAATCACCCGCCGCAAAACTCCCACTGTCAAAGTCACAGCCATTTAAAAACATCGTGGGAAAGACAAACAGATGCAGTCATGCAAATTAATGAAGAATTGCAGCAAACTCTGGAAGAACTCCAAGTAGCAGAAGAAGAACTGCGACAACAAAACGAAGAACTAGCAGCAGCGCGTGAAATCGCCGAATTAGAGCGCCAGCGTTATCAAGACTTATTTGATTTTGCACCTTATGGTTACTTAGTTAGTGATGCTATGGGTGTAATTCAAGAAGCTAATCATGCAGTATCCACCTTGCTATCCGTACCCCAAAATTATCTAGTAGGTAAACCCTTAGTGCTGTTTATTGCCGAAGAACATCGCCAAGATTTTCTCAAGGAGCTACTGACTTTACAGCAGGTAGAAGATTGGGAAATTCACCTTCAGCCACGGGGAGGTTTATCTTTCCCAGCTAATGTGAGAGCTGCGGCCATATACGACTCACGGGGTAAGCGCCAGGGTTGGCGGTGGTTGCTTTGTGATATTACTGCCCGGAAACAAGTAGAAGCAGCATTATCTCAAGTTACCTCTGAGTTAGAACATCGCGTAGTAGAACGGACAAACAAACTTTTAATTGCTAACCAGCGTTTACAACAAGAAATCATTCAACGTCAACGGGTAGAAGAGTCATTAAAGAAAAGTGAGAAACTATACCGCCAGTTAGTAGAAACTCAAACTGACTTAATTATTCGCATCGATTTACAGGGACGGTTGACCTTCGCTAACACAGTAGTTTCCGAAGCAGTAGGTAAGGAATTGCCCAAATTACTGGGTGAGTCCCTGTGTCAGTTTTGCCATCCAGATGACTTACCTTCAGCCAAAAAAATTCTCAGCCGATTGATATCCCCACCCCATCAGGAAATCACCTATGAGCAACGTCTATTGACAGTTAAGGGTACGCGCTGGCTGCAATGGAATATGGCCGCAATCGAAAATGAAAGAGGAGAGGTTTTAGAATTGCAGGGGGTGGGGAGAGATATTACCCAACGGCGAGTCACAGAGGAGATACTGAAGCAGCAAGCACAAATTATTGACCAAATCCATGATTCAGTAATTGCCACTGACTTGAAAGGCTATATTGCTATTTGGAATCAAGGTGCAGAAAGATTAACTGGTTACTCAGCTACCGAAGTCATGGGTCAACATATCTCGCTGCTCTATCCAGATGAACTGGCTGATATACTAGAACATCAAGTGATTGCGCCTCTTTTAGAGAAAGGAGAGCATGAAACTGAAGTGATTATGCAAGATAAATTTGGCAATCGATTTGATGCCTTGGTATCACTTTCATTGCTACGTAGTCCCAATCAGAAACCCATTGGCATGATTGGCTACTCTATGGATATCACAGCCCGGAAACGAGCCGAAGAGAAAGTTAGAGAACAAGCTGCTTTACTGGATATTGCTACTGATGGGATTCTAGTTCGAGATTTGCAAAACAAAATTGTCTTCTGGAATCAAGGTGCAGAACGCATATATGGTTGGCAAGCAGAAGAGGCTTTGGATAAAGATCCCCAGCAATTGTTGTGCCTCAATACCCAGCAATTGGCAGAACCTGTGAAAACAGTGATGGAATCTGGTGCATGGCAGGGTGAGTTACGCAAAGTTACCAAATCAGGTAGAGAAATTATTGTAGAAAGTCGTTGGACTTTGATGTATGATACCGCCGGACAACCGAAGTCAATCCTTTCCGTTGACACTGATATTACAGACAAAAAACAACTAGAAGAGCAGTTTTTCCGCGCTCAACGCCTGGAAAGTCTTGGTACTTTAGCCGGGGGAATTGCTCACGACTTAAATAATATTTTGACCCCAATTTTGGCAGCATCTCAACTGCTACAGGTGAGATTCCCGCAAGAAAAAGAACATTATCAGCACCTATTAAAAATTGTTGAAAATAACAGTAAACGAGGTGCGGCTTTAGTAAAACAAGTTTTGTCATTTGCGCGGGGATTTAAGGGAGAGCGCACCATAGTTCAACTCAAGCATCTGATTTTAGAAATTACTCAGATAGCTCAACAAACGTTTCCCAAGTCTATTGAGTTTGCCATCACTATACCAGAGGATTTGTGGGCTGTTTCTGGAGATGCGACACAATTACATCAAGTGTTGATGAATCTGGTAGTTAATGCCCGTGATGCTATGCCAGCAGGTGGTATGGTGAGCATTATTATGGAAAATATGTTTATTGATCAAGCCTATGTCCAAATGAATCTGGATGCTAAAGTTGGTAATTATGTGGTGGTGACAGTTAGGGATACAGGTATGGGAATACCACCAGAAATATTAGGAAGAATTTTTGATCCCTTTTTTACGACTAAGGAAGTTGGAAAAGGGACAGGATTGGGTCTGTCTACTGTGCAGGGAATTATCAAAAGCCACGGTGGTTTTATTAATTTATCTAGCACAGTGGAAGAAGGAACTGAGTTTAAGTTGTTCTTTCCTGCGGTGGAAGTCACTCAATCAATGGAAATGAATAATAATTCAGAAACATTCTGTCCTGGACAGGGGGAACTAATTTTATTTGTGGATGATGAGCCGGAAATCTGCCAGATTGCCAAAATTGTCCTGGAAAAATACAATTATACGACTCTCACTGCTAGTAATGGGATTGAGGCGATCGCACTTTATGCCCAACATAAACATCATATCAGTGCCGTTTTCATCGATATCATGATGCCAGAAATGGATGGGATTACAGCAATTCGCACTTTACAAAAAATGAATCCGCAGGTAAAAATCATTGCTGCTAGCGGTGTTAACCCCAAAGTGGCTTTGGCAAATGCTGATCATATTTCTGTAGATTCAGTGATTTCCAAGCCTTACACCGCCCAGGATTTATTAACCAACCTACGCCATGTACTCAGCCCAAATTAGAAAATCTACTGAACAAGCTAATTTTGTTGCGAAATTGAGAGGCTATAGTTATACTGATTCTGAGATAAATCACCCACGTAAAGTGAGTATTCTCCTGCCATGAAATAACCAGTGATTTCCGGCTTGTTTTCAGATTCACTATCTGCTAAGACGCAAAATCGCCCTCCAGGGCCATCAATTAGCAGTGTTGGCTGTCCAGGACTATCAATAGTTAACCGTAAGTATGGTAGTGGATTTGTTAAGTAAATAACTTGGTTGGGTGTATCAGCAATATTGCCGCAATCACTGGCGACGGTTCCCCCGGAAGTGCCGTTTAGAACCAGTGGATCGGAATTTAAATTTTCTTGAATTTGTAGCCGTGCAACGTCAGCCAAATTAGCCTGACTCATCATCAAGCTGATTGCCATAGCTATGGGAACAACTGTGAATAGCCTCAGAGTCTTCATGATCATTACGCTCCCGACTATTTTTATTGTGATCTAAAGGTTCTAGTCTTAAAGACGAACTTGATTTGTCTAGGTTCCGGTAACAATTTTTGTGGCTTGAGTAGTTATTAGTGCTTGAAGGTGCTGTTAACTAACATATAATTTTCAGGATTTGGTAGGTTGATTGTAGAACTAGTGATTTAAGGTCAAGGTTAAAAGATATGAATCCTCAACCTGAAGAAGACTTTCAGCGTCGCCTCCAGAATCTAGAGGCAGAAATCAATTCTAAATCTGTAGGTGTGGAACAACCACCCAAAAATACAGAAAAATTACAGTCGGTATTTCTCAATTTTAAAGCTCATATTGCCAAATTTCAGCTTTGGTTTGAGAATTTGAACGGTATAACTAAGGTGATAGTTGCGGGTGTCGGGGTGATATTGGCATTGGGGATGCTCCAAGCAGTGCTGAAATTGGTTACATCTGTAATTAGTCTGGCAGTGTTGGCGTTCTTCATGTATCTTGGATACAAATTTTTTGTATCTGGTAACGGGCAAAACAAGCAATAGCTTATTTTAATTTGGCGAGAGCCACCTAAAAATAAATTCAAAGGAATTATGCAATGGCGACCCCAGTTGTGAGGACAAGTGCTAGTGAATCTAACCAGTCAAATCAACCGCGAAAAGTTAAGTCACGGCCATTAACCACTAGACGTTTGGCTGCATGGGTTACGGAAATAAGTTTAGTGGTGGTGAGTGGAATAGCACCTTTTGGCCTTGGTGTTTATCTCAATTCTCGCAGTGATCTCAAGCGTGTACCTCTTCACCCAGTGTTAGTAGTGACAGAACGGGCGATCGCCAGACCTTTGGCTCTACCTGTCAGCTATGGTATACGCAACGTTGCAGCCCCCACCAATTTTTTGTGGATTATCGCCTTGTTAGCCCCTGTCACCCTGTCATGGTGGCAATTATATTTACTGGGTAAAACAGGTAGCACTCTGCCTAAACGTAAATTTGGGGTACGAGTTGTTAATGATGCAGGTCAGTCCCCTGGAATAGCCTCAGTGGTGGCGCGGGAAGGAGTTGGTAGGTTGACTGTACCTGTTTCCATTGCTTATATTCTTTGGCGCTACAGTTTTGCTTTTCCTAATTTAGGATTGTTCACATTTTTGGCAGTGTTGATGGTGTTGGGAGAAGGACTGGCGTTACCATCTCGTCGAGGTCGTCGCGCCTTCCATGACTGGTTGGGAGGTACATACACAATTGATGCAAATCGTCCTTTACCATCTTCTGTTCAGGTTGATAAATCTCAACAGCCGCAGCCAGGTGAGGAATTAGCTCCTGTATCTATGTCTATCCTCACAGGGGATGTTAACAGTGTGCCTAACCTGTGGCAACGGATGCGGCAAAATCCCAGTTTGACTTTATTTGCTGTCTCATTGGTCAGCATGGTGGCTGTCTTGGGAACTTTAGTTGCTACCCAAGTTTATATCCAAACTCAACAAAACCAACGAGAAACTGAGCAAATAAATAGCCAAAAGTTTCTGGTACTGGTGGAAAGATTGAGTCCTAATTCTAATGCTACTACTGAGGAGCGCCAAAGTATAATTCTCGCTCTAGGTGGTTTGGATGATCCGCAGTCGATCCAATTTCTCACAGACTTGCTGGTGAAAGAAACTAACCCCATTCTCCAGAATACAATTCAACAAGCGCTCACAAGTGCGGGGCTAAAAGCTATCCCGGAGTTAAAAAAGAAGAATCAGTTTTTAGCGTCTGAATTAAAGTCTGTGGGTAGTAATAATTCATCTTCAGCAGGAGAATTGCCACAAAAGCGGTTACATCTTAATCAGCAGACAATTAACAAAATTCTCAGTGTTTACAGCACTCAAGCCACAGGTGTGGATCTGAGTCGGGCGGAATTAGGTCAAAGCGGTACTCCCCAAAGTTCATTTTTTAACTTGGTTTTAGATAACGTTGATTTATCGGGAATTAACTTTAAATCGGCAAATCTTAACCAAGCCAGCTTTAAAGGTAGTATTTTTCGTTCCCCTGGTGAGGATGGACGCTGGGATACTTATGATGATGCGATCGCCGATTTTAATCAAGCTCAACTGCAACAAGCTAACTTCAGCGATGCTAACCTCAGTCGCGTGATCATGAACCGGAGTGATTTAAGCCGCGCTACCCTCAACAGAGCTAATTTATCCTATGGGCGTTTAATCGGCACAGACCTTAGCAGCACTCAGCTAGTAGGAGCTAATCTGCGCGGTGCATTTCTAGAAAAAGCCACCTTTACCGGGGCTGACATAGGTGATGCTAAATTCAACGAAGCCAATTTGTATGCAGCCCGTTTAAGTCGAGTGATTGCCATTGGCACACATTTATCCTATGCCAACTTAACTAACACTGATTGGCGAGGCGCAGACTTATCTGGAGCCTATTTAGATCGAGCTAATCTCACCAACGCCAACCTCAGCGCTACTCGCCTGACTAATGCTGTTTTACGTTCTGCTAGGTTAGAAAATACCAATTTACAAAATGCTGACCTCAGCTTTGTAGATTTACGAGGAGCAAATGTCACAGGTGCTGATTTTAAAGGAGCAATTCTAGCTCCCGTACCACAAAATCCCGCAGACCAATTTGTGCAAATGCCAGAGTTAGGCTCAGTTTCTGCGGTAGTCCAAGGAGTTGATTTTTCTCAAGCCAAAAATTTAGACTCCAGACAAATAGCTTACATTTGTACTCAAGGAGGTCGGCATACCAATTGTCCATAGAACTGAGATCACATAATGCAACTTGAATAGCGATAATATAAGTATTGAAAATCACTTATCCATTCAAGATGGTGTGAGGCATCGGTAATGAAGCAGATTGGTTATTTAGTTACAGGGTTGCTAGTTGGTTCGGCTTTGAGTCTGGCAATCAATCACCAACCAGCACAAGCTCAAGTAGCTTACGGCAGCTACGTGGGTGTTGGTCCCACTGTGGGTGTGATTGATGATATGCAAGTAGGGGGTGTTGTCGCTGTCCGTTACAAGCTGCTAAAATCACCAATTTCTTTCCGTACTCAAGCTTTGATTGGTAAAAATACCGCAGTTGTACCTACAGTTTCTTACGATGTCCCCCTCAACTGGCAAACTGATGCCTACTTGGGGGCTGGTGTCGTGTTGGCTGGTGGTGATAATTCTTCACCTCTAGGTAACAAAGTTAGTTTCGCCTTACAACCAGGAATTGATTACGTTGTCCCCAATAGTAATACGGTGATTTTTGGTAACGCCATTATTGCTTTTGATGCCTATCGGGATGGAGGTGGCGCGGCTGTCTCTGTACAAGGTGGTGTTGGGTATAGATTCTAATATCTAATTAGCTTTGATCCCCGTAGTATAGTAGCGGGGTTTATTTTTTTATTTAAGAATTGAATTATCCACATTCATATAATTAATTAACTGCCGCGCCCAGGGCTGCTAAACGGAGGGCTAAAGGCTTATTAACGCTGATTAATTAATTAGGGTTGGCTGAATAAATATAAAACCCAGATAAATCAAAGGTTTGAGGCTGATAAACCCGAAAGTAGGTGCAAGGTTTTTGAAGGGTATACCATCAAAAGTGTGAATTTTGGGTTGAATAAATCAGAAAATTGGGGGATGACAGATCACTGAAACTGTTCCCTGTTCCCTGTTCCCTACCCCCACTAGAAGACTTTTTCCGCAAGCACTAATTAAATTAAGCCTTTTGGTAATTTCTGCGTAAGTCCTGTAAATTTTGATTTACCATGTACTTTATTTACCTGCAATCTGCTGTAGAAGTGAGATATTTTTGAATCAAACTACCAATAATTTTGATTCCTTGCTCAATATTTTCTGGTGTGTGGCAAAAGTTTAACCGCATTGCTACATAACCTCTTCCTGGAAAAAATACTGCTCCATTGGCAATGAGGACATTGTGTGATATTGCTTCTCGGCAAATTGCTTGAATAGATAAATGGTTAGGCAGATGAATCCATAAAAATAAACCACCTTTAGGAATAGTCCAGGCGATCGCGCGGAGTGCAGTGCCGGAGGCGATCGCATCGGGAAAATAATGCTCTAGTGCTTGCAGCATCATATTTCGTCCTTGTAAATTGCTACTCCTTAAACGACTCAAATGACGGCGGTAATGTCCCGATCCTAAAAATTCGCTGACAATTGCCTGAGATACAGTAGAAACGTGCAAGTCATTGAGTAATTTTTGCTTGACTAAATGCTGATAATGTTCACCTGTCACCACCATGTAACCTACTCTTAATCCTGGCATCAGGGTTTTGGAGAATGTACTAATGTAGGTAACTAAATCGTGGCGATCATCGCTGGCTTTGATGGGAGCCGGAACAGGTTCAAAATTTAACCCTTCGTAAGCATTATCTTCCAAAATGTGACATTCGTACTCTTGTGCTAATGCCAGTAATTTTTGGCGATGTTCCTGGGAAGTTGTGATCCCTGTGGGGTTATGTAGTGTGCTAATGGTGTAGATTAATTTTGGTCGGTGACTATTGAGATATTGCTCCAGTAATTCCAGATTCATCCCCTGTGCAGTCATGGGAATGCCGATGACTTTAGCGCCTAAGTTTTCCAAAATGCCCAATGCACCATGATAAGTTGGTGTCTCCACAATCGCCCAATCCCCTGGTTGGAGATAATATTGCATTGCTAGCGATAATGCTTGTTGTGAACCAGTAGTAATAATTATTTCTTCGGGAGAAACTACTAATCCTGTTTGCACTAACATCTGAGCAATCAACTGTCGCAGCAGAAGTTGTCCTTGAGGAAAGTCTTCTTTAAAAAGAATATCTCCTGCTTTAGCTAAAGCACGTTTGGCAATCCGTTGGAGATTTCCTAACCCAGGATTATGGGGAAATCCTGAACTGAAATCAATCATATCTGCTTGCCGTCGAGCCTGAATAGAAGCTGTATATTGCTCTAAAAAAGATCCTCCCCCTTCAGAAATTATTACCTCTTGGGCTGGGGCGAAGTGTGTAGATGCAACTAGGCTTGTCGCTCGATATTTTAAGTTAAAACTAGAGTTAATAATAGAGTTGACAAAATATCCTGAACCTTGACGAGCATGAATCAATCCATCGGCTTCTAGAAGACTATAAGCTTCAATTACAGTTAACTTGTTGACTTGAATACTTTCAGATAAAGCTCTAATCGAGGGCAGTTTTTGTCCAGCCGATATTTTACCAGATTGAATCAAACGGCTCAAATAACTGCGAATTTGTAGATAAATAGGGTTTTGTGAGTGCCGATCTAGGGGAATAATCACAGCGCCACCCTTCCTTAAAGACGAAAGCAGGAGAATACAGGCAATATAAGGGATTTTTCTGTGATTTAACCAGTACAGTTGCGTTGAATTTAACTATAACAGTTGAAAATCCGGCTACTGTACCAGACTAAATTTGATCAATCTGTACCTTCTCCCGCAGCTATGAACAAGGGAACCTAGAAGAAGGTATAAGAGTGAAAAGACATTTTTATGAAGATAGTTGAAGTATGGTTGCGCTTAGAGTCAAAACTTAAAATATTTTGGCAAAAATCAGTTATGGCACTGTCAGCTAGTTCAGAATTGCAAGTTTGGCAAAAACGCGATCGCAATGGTCATATTTATTGGCGAGGTTACAACCCTATCACAGGCCGTTCTGCTTGTTTTGGCTCGGAAGCAGAAATGCGAATGTGGATTGAGATGCAATATTACCAAGAAATGTGACAATTAGAATTGATGGTTATTTCCGCAATACAAGTAAAAGCGTAACAAACTAATACTTTGGATATTTTTCCATATTATTAGCAACTATAATCATCATAAATATGATCCAGTCGTTGATTATGTCATCTATAAATCCTGCTGATACAACCGATGTCCTCCGTTACCGTCCTCGTCGTCTGCGCCGGACTGAAGCTTTACGAAAAATGGTCAGGGAAACTACCCTTACTGTTAACGACCTGATTTATCCCATGTTTGTGACAGAGGGGGAGGGGCAAAAAGTTGAAATTGCTTCTATGCCTGATTGTTATCGCTATTCCCTAGATTTATTATTAAAAGAAATTCAGGAAGTTTATGATTTAGGGATTAATGCGATCGCACTGTTTCCAGTAATTCCCGAAGAACTAAAAGATGATACTGCTACTGAAAGCTACAATCCCAATGGATTAGTACAGCGAACAGTCAAAGCTATTAGACAAGCAGTTCCGGAAATGATTGTCATGACTGATGTTGCCTTAGATCCCTTCACGAATCATGGCCATGATGGTTTAATCGATGACCAGGGTACTATTTTGAATGACCCCACTGTGGAAGTGTTGGTAAAAATGGCAGTTTCCCAAGCAGCAGCCGGAGCCAGTTTTGTTGCACCTTCTGACATGATGGATGGTAGAATCGGCGCAATTCGTCGGGCTTTAGATGTAGAAGGTTATACTGATGTGGGAATTTTGGCATATTCAGCCAAGTATGCTTCTGCTTATTATGGCCCCTTCCGCGATGCTTTAGATTCTGCACCGAAATTTGGGGATAAAAAAACCTATCAAATGGACCCAGCTAACGCTAGAGAAGCTATCAAAGAAATAGAATTAGACATTGCTGAGGGAGCAGATATGGTGATGGTGAAACCTGCTCTAGCTTACCTGGATATCATTCATCAAGTCCGCAATGCCACACATCTACCTGTAGCAGCATATAATGTGAGCGGTGAATATGCCATGATTAAAGCTGCTGCCCGCATGGGTTGGATTGATGAGAAAAAAATCATTTTGGAAACTTTAACCAGCATGAAACGAGCTGGCGCTGATTTGATTTTGACTTATTTTGCTAAGGAAGTGGCTTTAATGTTGGCATAAACTTCTCTTATTCATTTCTCTGTGGTTTGTTTCTTTCCTGAGTTTATTTCTGGGAAATGCCTAATTCTAATTTTTAACGAACCGCAAAGAGCGCAAAGTACACAAAGAAAGAAGGGAAGAAGGGAAGAAAGTTATTGTTGCTTTAGAGACATAACCCAGAAAAAATCAAATGATGCGAGTTTTAATTCTGGGTGGAACCGGAGAAGCGGCAGAATTAGCTGCCAAAGTTGCTAATATCCAGGGGATTGAGGTGATCTCATCTTTAGCCGGTCGCACCCGTGAACCTTCAATCCCATTGGGTGATTTCCGCGTTGGGGGTTTTGGGGGTGTGGCTGGACTAGCTGAGTATCTGCATCAGATGAATATCAATTTGTTGATTGATGCTACTCATCCTTTTGCTACTCAGATGGCCTTGAATGGGGCTGATGCTGCAATCAGGGTGAACATACCTCGTCTGAAATTAATGCGCCCACCTTGGAAAGCAGTAAATGGCGATCGCTGGTTGGAAGTTGATAATATAAAATCTGCCGCATCCGTTCTGGAAAATCAATCCAAACGCGTCTTTTTAACCATTGGTAGGCAAGAAATCGGCACTTTTGCCCATTTAAATCAAATTTGGTTTTTGATGCGGATGATTGACCCGCCAGAGCAAAATGCTTTAGTCCCACCAGGAGTATTTTTGTGCGATCGCGGTCCTTTTCTTCTGGAGAATGAGAGAGAAATTCTGATTCAGCATCGAATTGATACCATCGTCAGCAAAAATAGTGGAGGCGTTGCTACTTATGCCAAGATTATCGCCGCGCGGGAACTAAAACTTCAAGTTGTGATGGTGAAGCGTCCACCTGTACCCCCAGGAGAACAAGTTACAGATGTTGATGCAGCTGTGACGTGGTTATTACAGCACTCGCATGGGTGAATTTCACGCAGAGGCGCAGAGAATGAGAGTTAGGGAGATACAAAAAAACGCCCCCCATTTCTGAGAGGCGCTTTTTATTTAGCTAAACTTTGAGATTAGCCGTTGATAGCAGGTGCTGTTAAAGCAACAGGAGCAACATCAGCAGCAGCCAAATCTAGGGGGAAGTTGTGAGCGTTACGCTCGTGCATTACTTCCATACCCAAGTTAGCGCGGTTGATTACGTCAGCCCAGGTAGCAATAACCCGACCTTGAGAATCAATTACTGATTGGTTGAAGTTGAAACCGTTCAAGTTGAACGCCATTGTGCTGATACCCAAAGCGGTAAACCAGATACCAATTACAGGCCAAGCAGCTAGGAAGAAGTGAAGTGAACGGCTGTTGTTGAAGGAAGCGTATTGGAAGATTAAACGACCAAAGTAACCGTGTGCAGCTACGATGTTGTAGGTTTCTTCTTCTTGTCCGAACTTGTAACCGTAGTTGAGTGATTCAGTTTCGGTTGTTTCACGTACCAAGGAAGATGTCACCAAGGAACCGTGCATTGCGGAGAACAAAGAACCACCGAAGACACCAGCTACACCCAACATATGGAAGGGGTGCATCAAGATGTTGTGTTCTGCTTGGAACACGATCATGAAGTTGAAGGTTCCGGAGATACCCAAAGGCATACCGTCAGAGAAGGAACCTTGACCAATTGGGTAGATCAAGAATACTGCTGTAGCAGATGCCAAAGGCGCAGAGTAAGCTACACAGATCCAAGGACGCATACCCAAGCGGTAAGATAGTTCCCACTGACGACCAAGGTAGCAAGCGCAACCGATCAAGAAGTGGAAAATTACCAGTTGGTAAGGACCGCCGTTGTACAACCACTCATCTAAGGAAGCTGCTTCCCAAATGGGGTAGAAGTGCAAGCCGATAGCGTTGGAGGAAGGAACAACTGCACCGGAGATGATGTTGTTTCCGTAGATTAAAGAACCAGCTACAGGTTCGCGGATACCATCGATGTCTACTGGGGGTGCAGCAACGAAAGCGATGATGAAGCAAGTTGTAGCAGCTAGTAGGGTGGGGATCATGAGAACGCCGAACCAACCGATGTAAATGCGGTTGTCGGTGCTGGTGATCCACTCGCAGAAGCGATCCCATACGTTAGCGCTTTGACGCTGTTGTAAGGTTGTGGTCATATTTCTATGATTGCGATATGTGTAATGATTCAGACGCACTGTTTGTTTGTCTGTTCTAATAAACTTAACATGAATTTACGTTCAGTAAAGTATTAATTTTATTATTAAGTTCGCTGCAAACATTAGATTTACTTATGTTATGTGTGTGAAAGTTTAAAAATCAAAGTAAATATAGGGTAAGCTGCCTTCAGGAGATAACAACCATACGGCATACAGGCAAATTGGGACAAACAACAATTTCACAGGCCAGTTGAACTCTAACTTCAGCCTGGCATTAAAGCCATAGATGATACTCATCAAGAGAGCTAGGGTTGCTAGGATTGCAGTCAGTTGATATTGGTTCATATTCAGAGATTCCACATAAACTTTCTGCACAAATTGTGAATCAGCCCCATGACCCCAGAGATGCTGAATTACCCAAGCGGAGTCTTGGAGGTTGGGGAGACGGAACCAAATCCAAGAAGTAAAAACCATTAGTTGGGTTAAAACCCAAGCCGAAACTATCCCCAGGGGATTTTGCCAGAAATCTGCTAAAGTTTCATTGCGATCGCTCATAGCATCTGTAGCACGATGAACTCCTAAAGCTAATCCGTGCAGTATCCCCCAAACAACAAAACCCCAGGCTGAACCGTGCCAAATCCCCGCAATCAGCATGACAATAAATAAATTTCCACAAGTGCGAACCAAGCCTTGACGGGAACCACCCAAAGGAAAGTAAATGTAATTGCGTAACCAATCCCCCAACGTAATATGCCAGCGCCGCCAAAAGTCAGCAATACTGGTGCTGAAATAGGGAAAGTTAAAATTCTCAGGTAAAACTAAGCCGAAAAGTAAGGCACTACCACGGGCTATGTCTACGTAACCACTAAAATCTAAATACAACTGCAAGCCGTAGGCAAATGTTGCCAACCATAAATCAGCACTACCAGCCCTTTGCAGATTGCCAAAACATAAGTCAACAAATATTCCTAAATTATCTGCTAAAATCCCTTTCTTCACTGCACCCTGAGAAATTAACCAAAGGGCTTGTGTTACTCTTTCCGCAGAGAGTAACTCTGGTTTATAAAATTGAGATGTCAAAGTGTGATAACGAGTAATTGGACCGGAAATTAGTTTAGTAAAAAATAATTTATATGTAACAAATTTCAGCAAATTTTTAGTAGCTGGCGCACCGCGATAAACATCTACTAAATAAGCGATGCATTCAAATGTAAAAAAAGAAATTCCCAAAGGTGCAATTAATCTAAATTCAGAATTGGGGGAATTTATTTGTAACCCGAAAACATATTCTCCTATAGCTGGTAAATATTTAAATCCTAATAATAATAAAACATTTAAACTGACACCCAACCACAATAATTTGAGACGGCGACGATTCCAATCACTTTGGGCAAATTGCCACTCTTCGTTAGAAAGTTGCCAATCAACAGCATATTTTCCCTGTGTAGTATTGTTACCAATTTCTCGTCCTAACATAAAGTTAATCCAAGTCAATACTAATAACAAGGGAATATACTCAGGATTTAAAGAACCATAGAAAACTAGGCTAGCGATTAATAATGTCCATAACCGTAAAGTTTGGTTAGGTACAGACCAATAAATCCCTAATGTACTTAGTAAAAAGAGTCCATAGAAAATTGATATAAAGTTCATATTTTAGTTATTATAGCTGGGGAGTAGGGAGTAGGGAGTAGGGTAAAAGCCTTTCGGTGTCTAACTTTTATGATCAGTTTATGTCCTAACGTGTATGTGTAGGGCTATAATTATTGGTCATTAGTGATTGGATAGGACTTACGCACTCGTTACGAGAAATCAGGTGTTTGGGATTGCTTCCTTACGTCGCAATGACTGTTTTTACGTTGTTCTTGCATAGCATAAGTCCTATCTAAATTCTCTGGGCTTTCTACAGCCCTAGCGGTTTGATAAATCAAGATTTTGGCAATTGCGTAAGTCCTGTAGCTGTTTTAGCCAACGCTAAATTATTACCCAGTTTCCTGTACCATACACTTTAATTTCTTGGCCAAGCAATCATGGGATCATTAGCTAGTCTTCTAGATACTTCGTAGGCTCCAAATCGGTTGAGGTGACTGGGGTCAGAAAAGTAATCATTTATTTCTGTCCAAATTTGACTGAAATCTCTATATATAAAATTGGGATTTCTGGCTTGGGATAACATATATTCTTGAAATATTTGCTCATATTTTGTGCGGACTGGATCTAAATAGTCAGATGTCAAAGGCATATTAATAAATACTAGAGGAATATTGCGGGACTGAGTGTATTGTAAAACTTCGGCAAAAGCATCATTTTGTTCTCCTTCTATCTGAAAATCTCGATAGTCATTGTCATAATTTCCAGCGACTCTAGGATGTTTTTGGTAGTGAGTTATGGGATTAAATCGTATGGATAAGGCTAAAAATCCATCAAAATCTACTGCATGATCATTAGTGTTGATCTCCGAATTTTCTCCTACTAAATCTGTTTGTAAGCCTATATTTTTAGTTTCTCTAATTAATGGCATTGACAGGATTCTTTGCATTAAAAATGCTTGGATTTGCTCACGATTGCCATAGCTCATAGAAAGGGTAGATAATCCCTGATTTAAAGAATCATCGACTGCTTGATAACTACTAGCTTTTGGGGTTTCAATGACTGGAGACTGAACTGGATAATTTTCTGGGGATTGATCACCGTTGTCTGCTGCTAATGCTTTCTGCAATACTTCTCTGTAACCTGGGGATGTAGCGATCGCCTCAAAAGTCGCATCTTGGCGGTTACTATTAAAAGCGCGGGAACCATCAGCCCACAGAATCAGTTTTGGTAGTTCTGATGGCTGTAGGACTTGACGAATAATCAAGTTAACAATTTGGGCTGTAGCACCGTTAATCCCAAAATTAAAGACATCAAGATTGGGATAACCCTGATTTGCTAAAGCCTGAGAAAGTGCCACCGGGTCAATTCCTCTCAAGGCGCGGGAAGAACCAATAATTAAGACATCGGCCGGTTTACCATTGGTGGCAATGCGCTGTTTATATAATGCAAGTTGTTCATCTAACTGTCGAGAATTAAAACTAGGTATTTGCCCCCGTGCTGCTAATAAAATCGCTACTGCATTAGCTCTAGGTCTGAGGGAAGCGGCGGGTAAAGTCTCATCATCACCAGTAAATCCAGAATCATTAAACGCTCCTCCTTGACTACCAGGAAACTTTGTTTGCAACTGGTCATTTCCAAAATCTTCATCTTCACTGGTTTCTGACTGGGAAGGAACAGGTGATAAGGGGGGAGAAACCTGAGTTACTGGTGATGCACTTGCTTGATAGCGAGTCATGACATAATTCAAAATGCCGTCAATTTGTACAGTCAGCAATAAACCCAAAGCACCCCAAACCAGAGCTACTTTTAATCCTCGATGATCAGGGTTTTCTATGAAAACTTGATTACTGGTTGTAAATATTTGTGTTTCTATGAGCCACTTTCTGAGATTAATTGCAGATAGACGATGAATCGCGTCTGTCTTCCAATTGCGTGCGGCTTCTGTCACCAAGTTGTGAACTTCTGCTGAAGTTAAATCCTGACGTAAAATTGCTTCTTGATTTTCACTGGTGATCAGATCCTGAACATATTCGGCAGTAGCAGCAAATTCTGGGGTAGCTTCTGGTACTAAACGTTCACGGGGGACTAAATCTATACCATAATGCCAAGATGGTTCCTTATGACCACCACGGCGACCGTAAACTCGCACTCCAGCGATCCCTGGCATTTTTAACTTTTGTAAAAAATCGGTAACTTTTTTAGCTACTTTGGCACGGGATGGACAGATGGGTGCATCACACATGACGTGTAACAGGTCTGCTTTCGGTAGCAGCATCACACGAATACCACCAGTTTTTAAACGCCAATCTAAATCAGTATTGAGTAAGCGCTCTAGTAAAAAAATAATTGCTGGATGATCACCATCACTGGCCAATTCTAGGGGTAATGTCGCTAGATCGGGATGATGGGTAGCAGGTAAAGTCAGCCATTGTACCCAAGTTGGTGGTTCGTCTAAGGTTTTTTGTCCATAAACAGTGGCGGCGAGAATACCTTGGGGAGCGATCGCCTCTAGCTGTCGAGAAATAATTTTTAAACATTGACCTTGAACTGGTGCAGAGGTATTTTTTGCGGGATCACCAGCGAGAATACAAAAGATATGTAAAGTGGATTGTTTCAGAGAAACTTGGACTGCAACTTGAAAATCCTCTAATTTTGACTTTAACAGCCTAGTAATGGCTTGAATATCTCCCCACCTTGCCCATTCCTTCAGCATCAGTTCTGGGGGACGCAAATCCACTCTCAGTC
The DNA here is from genome assembly GCF_963923915.1 of Nodularia chucula CCY0103. Lineage (NCBI taxonomy): Bacteria > Bacillati > Cyanobacteriota > Cyanophyceae > Nostocales > Nodulariaceae > Nodularia > Nodularia chucula. The sequence continues at coordinate 78,224 of NZ_CAWUOL010000001.1, forward strand.
GCCAATCAGATCCAGTTTCCCCACTTACCTGAGACACAATCACGGCATCTTGATAGCCGACCAGTTTTAAATTTCGTAACTGCTGGGCGATGGGTTCAGCTAATAGTGAGGAATCAGGGCTATAACTGGAGTGACAAAACACCCACAAACGATTAACTGGGGGTTGATTGCTGTCTTTTGACTGATAGGGCTGAGTTTGGACTTGTACCGATACGCCCAAAGAACTGAGAGTTTCGCTGAGGTAGCGGGCGATCGCATTGGGGTCTCCCCGACGGGCCAAACTTTCATTAGAGAGAATTAAAGCCCCGCCTGTATGGTTGCTTTTCGAGCCTGCTAAGGCTTGGTCTACCTGTTGGAGATGTCGTTCTAGTTGGTTTAAATAAACTCGATGAGACCATTGGGGGCGATATTCGCCTTTCTGTCGCCCATAGACAAATACTTGGTATATTGAGGGTTGTTCTTCACTAGTCAAAAGATCCAAATCTATTTGCTGTAGTGCGTGAAGCAAATCAGACAGAGTACGCCAGCGCTGGGGGGAGTCGAAACTTTCACAAAGAATGTGGAGGTCATTTCCCCGCAATCGAACTTTGACTCCAAAAGAGTTGATTCCTGTGGCTTTGCTTACCCACTGTACTAGTGATTTTTGACTATCTAGTAATGCTGTTTTCATGAACAGTTAATTTTCGTCATTTGTTATCAGTGATCAGCCTTTCTCTGGGAGACGCTACTCTCAGGATAAATAATTGGTGAATAAAACCTTTATTGTAAAGAGGCAATTAGTTAGCTTTGTATGCAGCATTTGAAAATGGTGTTGCTGGGACTTGTAAACTAGAAGCATAGGTCTATCACACTTTGCAGTTTTTTTTAAGATTTTTGTGACTTTGTGGACTTGTAAAATCGGCCAAAATAGACATAGGGGTCTGCAAGTCTCACAGATGGTCAATGTGCGTGTTTCCTTTAACTCATTTGCCCACAATTAAGAATTAGCGATGACTTCTACTACCCCAAAATCTTCAGATCATACCGGATTTGATTTCCCTTGTTGGAATATTCCGCAATTTTTCCTGTTACAAATTGGTACAGCGTCTATAGTAATGCTCGTGACTACACAAAAAGCGACAGTAAAAACTCTAGAATCTATAGGGAAAGCCAGTGAAGAATTATTTCGAGGCGATCGCCTACCAATTCTCCCATTCCCAGAGGACAATACTGGGTATACACAGTCCAGAGGCGGAGAAAGAGGTTAAAAAATATATTTAAAACCTAAAAACCTCATGGTTTTACCCTGAGAATTAATTGTCTTGCACAGATGCGATGAATCGCGTCTCTAGGATGTAAACAGTACTTAGCTTGACAAGAGCAGAAATTATGAGTTCCCTTTTATACAGTTTGTCTCATGCAGCAAATTTTTACCCTGCGTCGGAATTATTTCTGCGTCATCGTCTCCAAGTAGTTGAGGAATTGTGGGAATCCGTACTCCGACAAGAATGCGGCCAAGCAATGGTGGATTTATTGCGCCAATTACGAGACTTGTGTTCGCCAGAAGGACAAGCAACCAACGATCAAGCCGCATCTGCTGTGAAGTTGATTGAACAACTGAATATCAACGAGGCCATTCGAGCAGCTCGCGCCTTTGCGTTGTATTTCCAGTTGATTAACATCATAGAGCAGGAATATGAACAACGTCAGCAATTAACGCGCTATTCCGAGGGGGAAACAGAAACCCTCATTGTAGAGGAGACTTTATCAAATGCTACCTACTCCTCCAATCAAAACGAAGATGATGCCAATGAAAATAGAAGCAGAGAAACTCGTACAGATACAATTAATCCATTCTCTACAAAAAGTTCAATAAGTAAATCGGTAGCGGAACAAAAAGGTACTTTTGCCACTTTGTTTCCTCATTTATTCAAGCTGAATGTCCCACCGCAACAAATTCAACGGCTGATTTCACATTTAGATGTGCGTTTAGTGTTTACAGCTCACCCCACCGAAATAGTTCGTCACACTATCCGCGAGAAACAAAGACAGGTAGTCAGCCTGCTGCAAAAATTAGATGCAGTGGAAAAACGCACAGAAAACACCCTGGGGGGATATCCTTGGGAAGCGGTAGAATTACGACAACAATTACTAGAAGAAATTCGCCTATGGTGGCGGACAGATGAACTGCACCAGTTTAAACCAACGGTAGTGGATGAGGTGGATTATGCTCTGCACTACTTCCAAGAAGTATTATTTGATGGGATTCCTCAACTATATAAGCGGTTGAAATATGCTCTGGGTAAGACATTCAGTTGGCTAGAACCGCCGCATAAAAACTTTTGTTCCTTTGGTTCTTGGGTAGGTTCAGATCGGGATGGAAACCCATCAGTGACACCAGAAATCACTTGGCAAACCGCTTGCTATCAGCGCAAAATGGTTTTGGAAAGATACATTCGCTCAGTCAAAGAATTAATTTCATTATTGAGTGTGTCCATGCACTGGAGCGATGTTTTACCAGACTTGCTGGAATCGTTGGAAGTGGATCAGTCCCAGTTAAGTGATGTGTATGATGCGTTGGCGTTGCGTTATCGCCAGGAACCCTATCGCTTAAAACTATCCTATGTGCTGAGACGGTTAGAAAATACCCGCGATCGCAATGTTTCTTTGTACAACCGCGAAACTTCCAGCAATGAAGATGTCCCCATGTATCGTTCAGGGACAGAGTTTTTAGCAGAACTGCGGTTAATTGAACATAATTTAACGGAAACAGGTTTAAGTTGTCGGGAGTTAGAAACCCTAATTTGTCAAGTGGAAATTTTTGATTTTAACTTGACTCAGTTAGATATCCGCCAAGAATCCAGCAGACATTCTGATGCTATTAATGAGATTTTAGAATATCTGCAAATCTTACCCCAATCCTATAACGAGCTATCTGAAGAGCAGCGTGTGGCTTGGCTGACAGGGGAACTGCAAACCCGCCGGCCATTAATTCCAGGGGAGTTACCATTTTCGGAAAAAACTAATGATGTCATTGAAACTTTCCGGATATTGCGATCGCTGCAACAAGAGTTTGGTGTCAACATCTGCCAAACTTACATTATTAGTATGTGTCGGGAAGTAAGTGATGTTCTGGAAGTTTTGTTATTCGCCAAAGAATCTCGACTGTTTGATCCAGTAATGGCTGTGGGAACTATTCAAGTTGTTCCCTTGTTTGAAACGGTAGAAGATTTACAACGCTCCCGTAGCGTCATGCGACAGTTGTTTGAACTACCGTTATATCGAGCTTTATTAGCAGGTGGCTATGAAGCACTGAAAGCGAGTCAAGAAGAAGGATCTGTATCCCCAATTATTCCCGCTACAGCTTCTCCCCTCACCCCAAATTTACAAGAAGTCATGCTGGGGTATTCTGATAGCAATAAAGATTCTGGTTTTTTAAGTAGTAACTGGGAAATTCATAAAGCTCAAAAATCACTCCAAACAATTGCAGAAGAATATAGCTTAAGTTTGCGAATTTTCCACGGTAGAGGCGGTTCGGTGGGACGAGGTGGTGGACCCGCTTATGAGGCGATTTTGGCTCAACCAGGACTGAGTATTAATGGACGGATTAAGATTACTGAACAAGGGGAAGTATTAGCTTCTAAATATTCATTGCTGGACTTGGCTCTGTATAATTTAGAAACAATCACCACGGCTGTAATTCAAGCTAGTCTGCTGCGGACAGGGTTTGATGATATTGAACCTTGGAATGAGATTATGGAAGAATTAGCGGTGCGATCGCGTCAACATTATCGCAATTTGATTTACGAGCAACCAGATTTTATCGACTTCTTCCACCAAGTTACTCCCATTGAAGAAATTAGCCAGTTGCAAATTAGTTCTCGTCCGGCGCGACGACCTTCAGGGAAGAAAGACTTAAGCAGTTTAAGAGCTATTCCTTGGGTATTTAGCTGGACACAAACCCGGTTTTTATTGCCTTCTTGGTATGGTATTGGCACAGCTTTACAGGGATTTTTGAATGAAGCACCAGAAGAACACTTGAAATTGCTACGCTATTTTTATCTCAAGTGGCCTTTCTTCAAAATGGTGATTTCTAAAGCAGAAATGACCCTGGCTAAAGTAGATATGCAAATGGCACATCACTATGTGGCAGAATTAGGAAATCCAGCAGATAAAGTCAGACTAGAAAAGGTATTTGAGCAAATTGCCAATGAGTTTTATCTCACAAGGGATTTAGTCCTCAAAATCACTGGTCACAGTCGGCTGTTGGATGGTGATCCTGTGTTACAACGTTCAGTACAATTACGCAACGGAACCATTGTACCTTTAGGCTTTATCCAAGTTTCCCTGCTGAAACGCTTGCGACAGTCCCGGAATATTACTGCGACTTCTGGGGTGATTCACTCTCGTTACAGCAAAGGTGAGTTACTGCGAGGGGCGTTGTTAACTATTAATGGGATTGCTGCTGGTATGAGAAATACAGGCTGATCACAGGGCGAAAATAAATTACCCCAAAACCGTAGGGTGGGTTAGCGTAGCGTAACCCACCAGATTAGTTCTATAGCACTACGCATATACGTTAGACACCGAAAGGTTTTTACCCTACTCCCTACTCCCTACTCCCTATTCCTCAACTATAATTGTCTTTTTGGGATCAGTAACACTGGTAGAATCTACTTGTAGATTAAAGAATAATTCGCCATGCCTGCTGAAACTAATGAAGTGAAGAATACAATCAAGGGTGCTGATGCTATTGATGAGGCGATCGCCCAAGGAATCGATTTTGATGGTTCGCCCATTCCCACTGCCAAGCTAGAATTATATAGTACAGTCATGGGGCTAGAGGGAAATAGACAGCGTAGTGGAGTATCTAATACCATGCGATCGCGCATTGTCCGAATTGGCGCGAAACACATTCCTCAACCAGAACTAGATAAAATGCTTGTAGAAGCAGGTTTTGCTCCCCTCAAAGACAAAGAAATTGCCTTTTTTTACGGCGGTAAATAATAAAAATCTCCAGGGAAGTTAGGATATAAACTGACCATAAAAGTTAGACACTTCCCACACTCCTCACACCTCCCACACTCCCCACTCCCCACCTATACTAAAAAAGACAGACTTTAAGCCTGTCTTCAAAAGTTTTAATTGAGCCAAGAATTTAGAAATTAAGTTCAGCAGCTTGAACTTTTTCCACTTGTTTCTTCTTCAGAACAAGCATTACTTGAGCTAACATTACAAGAGCAATGAAAGCAATTAAGCCTTGAACTCTTGTAGCATCTTGCAATACAATTTCTACATCTTTTTGACCAAATCCACCAACATTGGGGTCATTGGTTAAAGCATCACCAGCAGTTACAATTTGCCCTTCAGAAACAATCAATTCTGGGCCTGCGGGAATGGTATCAATAGTAGTATTGCCAGATTCTGTTTGGATGTTTACAAGATATTTGGCATTACCATATTCATCTTCTTCTTTGGCAATTTTGCTGATTGTGCCAGTAGCAGAAGCATTGTAAACGGTATTATTGCTCTTTTCGCCAGTGGGATAAACTTGTCCCCGTCCCCGGTTTGCGCCCAGGTGAACTGAATATTTACCGAAGTGAATATTTTTATCCGTGGCTGGGTTGGGAGAAAGAACTGGGAAAACGATTTCTTGATACTGTTCGCCGGGTATTGGTCCCACAAGAAGCACATTTTCTTGATCTTCTGTGTAGGGTTGGAAGTAAACATCGCCTACTTCTTCTTTCAATTCTTCCGAAATCCGGTCTTCAGGGGCAATTTTAAAGCCTTCTGGTAACATCAGAACAGCGCCGACGTTCAACCCAACTTTAGAACCATCAGCGCCAACCTGTTGTATGTTGGTGTCGTAGGGAATTTTCACCACTGCTTTAAACACAGTGTCAGGTAGGACTGATTGGGGAACTTCTACTTCTGCTGGTTTAGCTGCTAGGTGACAGTTAGCGCAGACAATCCGCCCTGTTGGTTCGCGGGGAGTTTCTGGATAGGTCTGTTGCGCCCAGAATGGATATGCTGCGGCGGTTTGGGGCAAGGCTAGATCGCTAGTGAAGTAAAATGTCAAGGTAGCGATCGCTATGAGCAATGTTTTGAGCATTGCTTTAGCTGTGCGAGTTAAACTCGCTGTGGTACGGGCATTTCTCATCTCTATAAGGACAATGATTCTCTGGTTAATTGGTCATTGGTCATCAGTCTCAGCACTTAATTAAGACCACCAAGGTTCTTCATCGGTGCGGAAATCGGTTTCAGTCCAAGGTGTCAAAACAATTTTGTCGTTTTCGGTTTTGGCGTGTGCGAGAGCCAAAGACTTAGGTGCAGGGCCTCTGACTACCTTACCAGTTGCATCGTACTGGGAACCGTGACAAGGACATTTAAACTTGTTCTCTGCGACATTCCAGGGGACAACACAACCTAAGTGTGTGCAGATAGCATTGATACCATAATCGGTAATGGCTTCTTTACTTTCTACCACGATATAGGTGGGGTCGCCTTTTAGCCCTTGAACTAGGGTGCGATCGCCTACGTTATGACTTGCTAGAAAGCCACTGACACTAACATCATTACCTAGTTCGTCTTTTGCATTTGTACCACCACCAGCGCCACCACTAGCAGGTGGAATGAAGTATTTGACTACAGGATACAATGCACCTAAAGCCACACCTGTCACAGTTCCAAAAGTGAGCAGGTTCATGAACTGACGACGGCCCATATCTGGCACGTCCATTGATTCAGAAAATTGAGCCATATTCTACGCGCTCTGTGTGTATTTTTTTAAGCATTCTTACAAGGGTAGCAGTAAGTAGTGCAGCTACTCCTGTTTGAGTCGAAATGCCAACGCCTACAACGATGCTAATTTTCTTTATTCCAAGATATATTGAGCATCTCTTCTGTTAGCATTACATTTCTTTATATGTCTATCATACTTGAGTTACGGAACGTAACATCATAACTAAATGTAAAATCTAATGGAGGAAAGTCATGACAGGACTGGAATTAAGGAAACTGTTACTGGATAAATGGGGATATTCTTATGATCTCCAGTTTCGGCGTACTAAAGGCAAGATATTTCTGCAAGTAATGTGGAAGTATCTCGAACAGGCTTCTTTTCCCTTAACTGAGCTAGAATATCAAGAACATTTGGATAGCATTGCTAATTATCTTCAGGCTTTAGGCGGCACTTTGCAAGTCCAAACATTTATTGCTCAAACGCGCGATCGCCCCAGATTGGGTAAAGCTGTAAGTATTCCTCTGGATTTAGATTTAGGTGAACGCGCCTCAGAATGGATTGTTTAAAATAGCTTAATTCACTATTATTGCTCATGCAGCAGCGCAGAGAGGAACAGATGAGCAAATTGTGCTTTCAGTATGCTTTCTACATAGAAGTTGTCAAAGGTGAAGTTGTCAAAGGTATATTTGCTGTTTTCACTTGAATTGTGGGTATCATTTGCATTCTCGATGGTGCAGCCAAGGTGAAACCACGTCGCACAGGATATACAGGTTTTTGGTTGACTAGAGATAATTCAAACTCTGCCAGAATAGTAGCTAAAGCGATTTTCATTTTATCCTGAGCAAAAGCCAAGCCAATACCAGGTCGATTTCCACCCCCACAAGGTAAATATTCATAAGGGGAAAATTGCCTTTCCAAAAAGCGTTCTGGTTGAAATTTCTGCGGTTGTGAGTAAGTTTGCTGACGATGATGGGCTAAATATATACTCGGAACAATGATGGTTCCTATTGGTAATTGATAACCCATAATTTTTATCGGTGTTTTCACAGTTTGCGGCAATCCATTGACTAAAATTGGATAAATTCTCAAAGTTTCTTGGCAAACTGCTGTTAAATAAGGCAATTTTATAATCTTACTGGATTCTGTATTTATATTTATAGTTTCTAGCTCTCGCTGTAACTTTTCTCGGACTTCTGGTAATTGTCCCAACCAGTAAAAAGCCCATGTCAATGCAGAAGCGGTGGTTTCGTATCCTGCAACTAATATGGTCATTAGTTCATCTCGTAATTCAATGTCTGAAATCCCTACACCGTTTTGATCATGGGCTGAAATTAAGAAGCTGAGAATATCTTGACGATATTGTCCAGATTTTATCCGGCGTTTTTGAATGAGAGTATAAATTAGTTTATCTATTTGCTGTAACAGTCTCACAACTCGCCCCCCAGGACTCCAAGCACCTAAATCTTTACCCATGAAAAAAAACAACGTGCTGGACATCAAGGGGGAAGCAATCAAGTCTAAAAGGGAAGTGATTAATCGCCCCAATTCCTGACAAATAGGTTTTTCATCTATACCAAATACTAACCGTAAACTCACTCGCCAGGTAATTTCTGACATAGAGAGGTGAATATTCAAAGGTTTCCCAATTATCCATTCGTTACTGACTTCTTGGGTAATTTTGCGGATGGTTTGACCATAACTTTCTCTTCTTTCCTCATAAAAATGTGGTATCAATAATTGCCGTTGGCTTTGGTGAAGCTCGCCATCTAGTAAAATGCCAGAATTATCCCCCAGCAAAAATTCTAAACCCCTGTTTCCTCTCACAGATTGAAAACAGCTAGGATCAGCATTAAAAATTTCTTCTAGTGCTTGGGGATGACTAAAGTATACAATGTGCTGACCACCGCGATTTTGAATAGTGAAGTTGTCACCATACACTTTGGCAAAATCTTCTACTTGTTTGACAGACTGGGTAATGAATTTAGCCAAACGCAGATAGCGCGGTAATGTGGGTCCATCGGGTAAGTTGTAAATTGATGTCATCTGATTGTTATTTTTACGAGTTTTGATCTGACGGGAGGCGACACAAAGCGATATATTTAACTAAGGGAGCCTCAGAAGTCAGGATTGCCAAAATCATCGTCACCCTTGATCATCAGGGACGAGTCGCTAAAACGAATATGGCAGTTAATTTAGCCGCATAATTTGGGCAGAAAAACAAGTTTATTCTCATTTATGCAGATATTCAAGTTTCTCCCAGTTATTGATGACACAACAGAGAGTAACCCTGGGTGGCTGATGAATGACAGCGTGATTGGAGAAAATAATGGTTAAGAAGCATCTATCTGATTTAGTACAAGAAGAGCCACAAAAACTGATACCACTGGCAAATCAATCTGTGATTGAGGTGAAAGCGGAGAAAATTACTGAAGACAATTCTTTGACAATTGATAAATTACCGACACAGACACCCAAACCAACTGCGGTCAAAGAAACTATGTCTAGTAATCATCATTTAGAAGCCACGATCCAAGAATTAAAAAAATCTCTCGCACAATCTCAAGATAAAGAAAAAATTCTGCAACAGCAAATTGTTGATTTACAATCAGCTTTGTATGAAAAGCAAGTATTAACAGAGAAGCTGACAACAGACCTGCACGCAGCTAAACAAGATGCGTTACACTTGGCAGAAGCTAATTCTAAACTGATTGCTGAAAGTAATTCTCATATTTCAGCACAACAGCAGCAGCCTAATATTACACAAAAAGAGAATAAATCAGCTATCCAAGTCAAGGAAAAATATAACCCAGTTGGTTATAAAAAATCCCATAGGGTTCCGGAACATTTATTAGAACGTCAGAAAGAGAGTGATAACTTTGCTGATAATACTTGGTTATACGACTAAGGTAACTTGCCATATCAGCCTCAGCAAGTAGAGCAGTACGCATACACATCAGGACATAAACTGAGCATAAAACTTAGACACCGAAAGGTTTTTACCCCACTCCCTACTCCCTACTCCCTACTCCCCAGCAAGTATGATCAATCACGAAATTGCAAAATGTGTTGGGCGGTAATTTCTGGCTGTTCCAAGTGGGGGACATGACCAGAGTCGGTAATCCAAATAAGTTGGCTCTGGGGAATGGCCTGTTGAAATTTCTTAGCATCAACAGTACCTAAAATTTGATCTGTATCACCCCATAAAATTAAGGTTGGTGCGACAATCGCTGAAAGTTGCGGCAATTTAAAAGCAGTGTAACCACCGCTTTTAGTAAAAGTTATGATGGACTGACTCCAATAGGGCATTTCTAGGTGTGATGCAGCACAGCATTGAGCATCCAGTGAGGCCAGGAGCTTGTTTTTGTAAGCAGCACGGGAAATGCGATCGCGGACTTGAGGATTACGCAAAAAATTAGCGGCGAAAGCATCTAAAGGGGGAAACATGAATTTGGTTAAGGGTGAACCCCCTTTTACTCCGGCGCTATCTATTAACACCAATTTTTCTACTACTTCTGGGTAAGTGAGAGTGAAATCAATCGCAGCTGCACCCCCCATTGACGCACCCACCACAATCACAGGTTGATTGATTAGGGTTTTCCAAAAGTGGTAGAGATGAGTTTTGATGGCGAGGGGACTAAATGGTGTACCGGGGATTCTTTCTGTAAACCCAAAACCCAATAAATCCACCGCCCAGGTTTCATTCTCTCTGGCTAGGAGGGGCAAAAGCCGACGAAATTCTAATACAGAACTGTCGAAGCCGTGAATTAATAAAATAGGTGTACCACCAGTACCTTGCTGCACATAGGTTGTGGTAATTGCTTGATTTGTTAAGGGGGTGGCGATCGCCTGACTTTGAATATTTTCAGCCAAGGTGATGGAGGTAGATTCGGTCAATTGCCCCACTGTACTGGGTAAAAAACTAGGAAACATCATCTTTAGTTTACGGCAGAGGATCAGAGAAAATTTTCTCAAATGTCAAAATTGGTACGAAAGCCTCGTACAATTAATATCACTTAATTTTTTCGACTCAGGAGCTAATGCCATGCCAATGGCGGTTGGCGTAATTGAAACCTTGGGCTTTCCTGCTGTGCTAGCAGCAGCCGATGCTATGGTTAAATCTGCCGCAGTCACAATTGTATATTATGGTCAAGCCGAAAGCGCTCGCTTGTTAGTAGCTGTTCGGGGACGTGTTTCGGAAGTTAACAGAGCTGTAGAGGCGGGGATAGTCGCCGGAGAACAAACTTTCGGTGGTCAAGTAATTACCCACTACATTGTTCCTAATCCTCCAGAAAACGTGGAGACCATTTTACCCATCCACTTCACCGCAACATCTGAACCTTTCCGTATGTAGGCAAATTTATGATCTGACATCTGGCATCATTTGCCATCATCTGAGGGTGAATACTGAAAAAAATATCAAAATTAAGGTTTCACCCTATAAAAATTGTCTACAAAATCTAAGCCCCCAAAATGGGCGATTTCAAACTCCAAATCCTTACTTTGTAGGGGTTTAAAAATGTGTTTTGGGAAATTCATTCAACTTCCTAAGATGACTGCGGACAAAAGATTTGTCCCCCCCACATACATTTATTCATACAGGAGATTACTAATGTCATTACAAGCCGTTGGAGCGCTCGAAACAAAAGGTTTCCCTGCTGTATTAGCAGCAGCTGATGCGATGGTGAAAGCTGGTCGTGTCACCCTTGTGGGTTATATCAGAGTCGGTAGCGCTCGTTTTACAATCAATATTCGTGGGGATGTATCTGAGGTCAAAACTGCTATGGCTGCTGGTATTGAAGCTGCCGAAAATGTTCATGGTGGTACTTTGGAATCTTGGGTGATTATTCCCCGTCCTCATGAAAATGTGGAAGCCGTTCTACCAATTGGCTATACAGAAGAAGTCCAAGAATATCGGGATTCTGTCGAAAACCCCATCGTGCGCTCATCTAATCGGTTATAAACTTCAATTCATCAGTTGCTAGTCAAAAGTTAAGGTGTTAATTATTGATTTATATTAACCTTTGACCTTTGACTATTAACTTTTGTTGCAAAAAACGATATTAACTGAATAAGTATAGGAATTATATAGCCTTTCCGAGTCTAATGAAGTACACACCAATTTATTCTCTGTTCCCTGTTCCCTAAAACTAAAAAACTTTGTACCTCACCAGCATGGGAACTGCGATATTTGATTTTTGTGGGCATAGCCTATCCTATGCTCTGAAAATCTCTGGATAGTAGAAACAAGTTTTTCCGACCCCTACTCCCAAACTCAGCAAATTTAATTAAAGAAAGAATAGAAATTGATAGGATTAATGAGGATTTTGGGTATATTTGAGTAATACTGAAACTGTAATTTAGCAAAAGCTACGTAAGTATTGCCTAAACTTAATCAATCTAAATGTAATTGAGAGTAGAAGCACTAAGATATCTTAATGTTAAAGATTTACTCATGAGCTACTACCCAAGCATCAATGAAGTATGAAAATGGGGGTTGTGATGCCAACTTTAATACAGGGTTTTGAGGAGCGCAATCTCGCTATGACCAAGGAGGTAGAGAATTTAACCAGTTTGTGGCGTAAGCGTTTAGCTGTGGAGTGTCCAGAACAAAGTTTAGCCAATAGAGAAAGTATTATTCTTTGGCTTTTAAGCACTGACTTAAAAGGCTTTGACGGTCTCAATTCGACAGAACGCCACATTGCTCAACAATCAATGGAATATCGGTGGAGAATTTTACATCAACGCTACTTAGATAAAGGGCGAGAACGTGCCTACCGGAACCTGATTGCTCGTTTGGGAAGTTTAGTTACATTACGCAATAAGATTCAGACTTGGATTTCTCTGAGCCGCGATCGCCAACGTAGTGTGATGGATGTTTTGCAAGAAGTGGTACAAGAATTACTGCAAAACGATAAATATATGCAGCAACAAATGGTTGATATCACTGAATTTACCAGTGATAAGCGACTGCGGGATGCTCTGCTGTTTGCCAGTATCGAAGAGTACGCTATGCGTCCAGTACGAAATCAACCCCTACTGGTATATAGATTTGTCAACTATCTGCGGCGGATGCAGCGTGGTGGCTTAACCCAAGTACCGGGTGGTGATTTAGTTAAGCTAGTTTCTGAAGAAATTCTGGCAGATGATGATGATTATCGGGTCAACTTAGCGGATCATCAGGCGATCGCCGAATATCAAGCTGCACAACAACTAGAAGAACAACAAACACTGCGACAGGTAGTGCAAGAAGAATTTTCCGATTATTTACAAGCAAATTTGGGACAAGAAGCAGTAGACTGGCTGCAACTGTATTTGCAAGGTAAATCTCAAGATGAAATCGCCAAAAAACTACATAAACCAATCAAAGAAATTTACCGTCTGCGAGAAAAAATTAGTTACCATGCAGTACGGGTTTTTGCCCTCAAATTCCTTTACTGAGTACAGCCAACCCACAGACCTTGGAATGGCTACTCAATGTGGCAATTGAACACGAATACCCTGTAGGGCGAGCCGTGTTGATGGAAGATGCCTGGGGTAACGCAGTTTACTTCCTCGTTTCCGGTTGGGTGAAAGTTAGACGCATTTCCGGAGATGATTCTGTTGCGCTGGCTATTTTAGGTCGGGGTGATTTTTTTGGCGAAATGGCTATTTTAGATGAATCACCCCGTTCTACTGATGTGATTGCCCTTTCTCCGGTCAATTTGTTGAGTATTTCTAGAGAGCGTTTTATTCAAATACTATTTAAAGATCCGCAGCTACATCACCGGATGCTGCAACTGATGGTGCGGCGATTGCGACAAATCAACCAACGCTTACAAATCCGCTCTTCTCCCCCTGCGGTTAAACTTGCCCATACCTTAGTCAGTTTAGGCGAAAGCTACGGACAACAATCTAGCAAGGGTAAGGAAATTTTGAATATTCCTTTTAAAGATTTAGCGGAAGTAACAGAAATTGGTGTGGCAGAAACTACCAAAATTATGGAAAAGTTGCATGAAAAAGGCTGGATCATAATTGATAGTGCCAACAATATTATTGAACTGGTTAACTGGAAACAATTGATTAACCTCGCTGCGAAGGTGTAAACTCAGTTTTATGTGTTTACCGAAAATAGTGGGTTTAAAGCCCCGTCATTCTAGGACGGCTTTTTATTTGAGCAGTTTTTATCTTTCATTCTAGCGATAGGTAAACATAATCTATAATCTACCCAAGAGGTGATAAAAGTGTTTAACCTAACCTACGAATTTAAACTCAAACCGACTCGAAAACAATCGCATACTTTTGAGCAATGGCTTGAGATTAATCGTCGAGTCTATAACTATGCTTTGCGCGAACGTAAAGATTGGTATAAATCTCGTAGTTGTCAGGTTAATGCTTGTTCCCTCCGCTCTGAATACATCATTACTGCCGAGACTCCCCGTCCCACCTACTCTAGTCAATGCAAATCATTAACCGACGCGAAAAGGACTAATCCTGATCTCAAATCGGTACAATCTCAGGTCTTGCAACAAACGTTAAAACGACTTGAAACCGCATTCACAAGTATGTGGGAACAAAATCATGGATTTCCTAGATTTAAAAAATCTGGAAAGATGCGTAGTTTTGTCTTCCCGCAAATGAAGGGGGATAGATTAAGTGATGGGAGAATTAACCTACCTGTAATTGGTTGGGTTAAATTCCGCCAATCCCGTTCAATCCCAGATGGGGGAGTAATAAAACAAGCCCGTGTAGTCAAGCGTGTTTCTGGATGGTACGTAATGTTAACTATCCAGTGGGATGTTAGTCTACCCCAACCCATGCCACAGGGGGAAGCAGTAGGAATAGATGTCGGGCTAACAAATTTTATTGCCACTTCTCATGGTCTTTTAATCAAGCGTCCGAGGTTTTTTGTAGATGCCCAACGCAAGCTGAAATTGCTGCAACAGCGTGTCAAGAGAAAACGATTAGGCTCGAACAATTGGAAAAAAGCACAAAAGAAAGTTGCTTCATTGCATGAGTACGTTGCTAATTGTCGTAAAGATTGGCACAGAAAGCTGTCTCACCAAATTTGTGACAGCGCCGGGATGGTGTTTGTTGAGGATTTGAATTTAGTTGGCTTGTCCCGTGGAATGCTGGGTAAACATTGCCTGGATGCTGGGTTCGGTCAATTCTTTAATATTCTTGAACAAACTTGTTTTAAGCGTGATGTCTATTTTCAAAAAGTAGATGCACGGAAAACAAGCCAAATTTGTCCTAACTGCGGAATTGAGACAGGAAAGAAAGAACTTTCTCAACGTACTCATGTTTGCTCGAATTGCGGCTATACCACTGATAGAGATGTTGCAGCCGCTCAAGTAGTTCTAGTTAGTGGACTTGCAGCCGTAGGGCATACGGTCAAGATGCTTGCAGAGGGTAAATTCATTGGAATCCCTAAGAAGCAAGAATCCTCGTACCTTTAGGTCGAGGAGTATCAACCTTTCTGCATGATGATAACTGTAATGGTTTGGACATGGTATTTATTAAATGTGGGAAAATACTTGTATTAGGGAAATCTTAGTCTAGTTAAATGTGTTCAGAAGTTGACCGTACTCATGTTCGTTGTAATTGCTGCAAAACAACAAATAAAACTGTGGCAAACACTCAAGACCTTCTCATTCGAGGATGTAGCGGTTCCGTAGGGTATAGGGTCAAGATGCTGGTTGGAAACAAATTCCTCGGAATCCCCATTCCATTCCACAAGCATCTTCTGGCTGTTGAGCATGGGGAGTGTCAATCAGTCAATAGTGGACAGTTGTTAACTATTGACTATTAACCATTAACTATTGACGATTGTCCATAAACTATTGACTCAAAATTTATAACTCTTAATTACAGATGACCGAAGCAACAGCACCTCGTATCGAGATTGGCATCCAGGAAACACTACCAATGATTCATTATCTGGTGGCAATGCCTCAACCAGAAACACATCTGTTTGAGGTGACACTGAAGTTAATCAATCATTCATCGACAATTCTTGATTTGAAAATGCCTGTATGGACACCAGGTTCATACTTAGTGCGAGAATACGCTAAAAATTTACAATATTTTGCTGCTTTTGCTGAGGATAAGCCTCTGCCTTGGCGGAAAATCAGTAAAAACCACTGGCAGGTAAATACAACTGGTGTTTCAAATTTAACTGTGCGTTACCGAATGTTTGCCAATGAGCTATCGGTACGGACAAATCATTTGGATACTAGCCATGCCTATTTTAATGGTGCGGCACTATTTTTTAGACTCCCTGGTTGGGAAAATTTACCAATTCAGATTACCGTTGTACCACCACGGGCAGACTGGCGGGTAACTACTCCCCTACCATCTGTGGGTGAGCAAGAGTATACTTTTTCGGCTGCGGATTTTGATACTCTTGTGGATAGCCCTTTTGAAATTGGTAGCCACAAATCTTATTACTTTGAGGTTTTGGGAAAAACCCATGAATTGGCAATTTGGGGAGAGGGTAATTTACAATTACAACGGGTAATTGCTGATATCCAGAAAATTATCGCAGTTGAAGCGGAGATGTTTGGGGGTTTGCCCTACGAGCGATATCTTTTTCTGCTACATTTGTTTGCTCAAGCTTATGGAGGTTTGGAGCATAAGAACTGTTGCTCATTAATTTACCAGCGTTTTGGGTTTCGCTCTCAGGAGAAGTACGAACGCTTTTTGCAGTTGGTGGCACATGAATTTTTCCACTTGTGGAATGTGAAGCGGATTCGTCCTCAAGGTTTAGAGGTGTTTGATTACGAGCAGGAAAACTATACACCTTCTTTGTGGTTTTGTGAGGGAACTACTAGTTACTATGACTTATTGATTCCTTTGCGGGCTGGGATTTATGATGCTAGGTCTTATTTAAATCATTTGGGTAAGGAGATTACTAGATTTCTCACAACCCCAGGACGGAAGGTGCAATCGCTGGCTGAGTCAAGTTTTGATGCTTGGATTAAACTTTATCGTCCAGATGCTAATAGTAATAATTCCCAAATGTCCTATTATTTGAAGGGCGAGATGGTGTCTTTATTGCTAGATTTGCTGATTAGAGCGCGACATGGTAATCAGCGATCGCTCGATGATGTGATGCGGCAAATGTGGCGGAAATTTGGTCAACCAGAAATTGGCTACACCCCTGAAGAATTGCAAGAGGTGTGCGAATCAGTGGCGGGTGTAGATTTGACGGATTTCTTTGAGCGCTACATTAACAGCACTGATGAATTACCTTTTAATCACTACTTGCAACCTTTTGGTTTGCATTTGTTAGCGGAACGGGAAGAGGAGCCTTATTTAGGTATCAAGGTAAAAACTGAATATGGCCGAGAAGTAATTAAATTTGTGGAAGTCGGTTCACCTGCACAGGTAGCAGGTATTGATCCAGGTGATGAATTGTTGGCGATCGCCGGAATTAGGTTAACAGCTCATCAACTGAGCGATCGCCTCAAAGATTACCAACCAAACGATACTATTGAAGTCACGGTTTTCCACCAAGATGAATTACGGACTTATTCTGTCACCCTTAGTACACCACATCCTACCAAGTTTCAGATTGTCCCAGTGCATAATCCCGATCCTTCCCAGAAGGAGAATAGCGCAGGGTGGTTAGGCGTACCGATAGTCCATCTCCGTTGATAGGCAAATCCCTACACTGTATTGGCGCGGTGTAGGTTCTTCCAATAATTAGGCTTAGTTGAGGTTAGAACATAAAAAATCGCCCGCCACTTCAAAGAAGGGCTAAAGCTATTTTTGGGTCTTGATTGAGGTTTGCTGCTTATTCTGAGGGTGCAGTTTCCTCTAAAGGACGAATAATGGCGGGTGCTGGTGTCACTTCTGCTTGAAAGATTCCCTGTAATGCTTGTTCTAGGGTAGGAGCCATGACAATGCGGTTTTCAAAGGCGACGATGACCCGGACTAGGGTGGGTAGTCTGTTTTGGGTGGCTTCTAAATAAATTGGCTCGACGTACAATAAGGATTGTTCAATGGGGATAATTAAAAGATTACCTTGAACTGCTCTTGATCCCTGGCGATTCCAGAGGGAAATTTGTTGAGAAATTATCGGATCTTGGTTGATTCTGGCTTCTATTTGCTCTGGTCCGAAAACTAAGCGTTCTTTCGGAAAGACATAGAGTAATAATTTACCGTAATTTTCGCCGTCTGACCGTGCTGCTAACCAAGCGATTAAGTTGGAGCGTTGTCTAGGTGTGTAGGGTAATAGTAGGATAAATTCTTCTCTGCGAGGGGCGGCGTTAGCCAAGGGAACTGTAGGAAGACTGGTGATTAAATAGTAGGGGTCTACTGGACGGGCTTCACTACCATAGATTTCGTTGGGTATTTGCCATTGGTCTTCTCGGTTATAAAAAACCTGGGGGTCTGTCATCTGGTAGGTCATCAATCGCTCAGATTGAATTTTGAAGAAGTCCACAGGATAACGAATATGGGTCAGAAGGGTATCTGGGAGGTCGCTGAGGGGTTTAAAGGTGTTGGGAAATATTTTTGACCAGGTGTTAATAATGGGATCTGTGGTATCGGCAATGTAAAAGTTAACTGTGCCGTGGTAAGCGTCAATTACTACTTTGACTGAGTTGCGGATGTAGTTGATTTCTTCGCTGGTGGTGTCGGAGTAGGGATAGCGATCGCTGGTGGTATAAGCATCGACAATCCAGTATAAATAATTGCTATTATCCGGATCTGAACTGGCATCGGCGGCGACTAAATAGGGGTCACTATCAAATTTTAAAAAGGGTGCGATCGCCTGAATCCGTTCTTTAATATTCCGCCGAAATAATACCTTGGTATCTGGCAAAAAGTCCCGTGTAAATAACATCTGCCAATCTCGCAGATACATGGCAAATAATAATCTCCGCCAGCCTTGACCAATGGTAATACCCCCTAAACCATCGTAAATGTTATAAACATTATCACTACCACTGGGATAATCCAACTCTCTAACTCTTGTGCCAGTCATCACATAGGTATCAGCGATTTCACCAAAGTAAATGCGGGGTTGTCCAATGGGAACGCTGTCACGAATTGCTTCACTGGAAGTAGTGAGGGGGTTTTCGTCGTCACCAGCGATATCTTTAACAAAGTATTCTGGTAGTCCTCCTGGACCGACTGTGTTCACTGGACTCATGGTAAAACCGAAACCGTGAGTATAAATTAAATGGCGGTTTACCCAAGTTTGTGCTTGTTGGGGTACGGCAGTATAATCTAGTTCTCTAGCAGCAATTAGTACCTGTCGCCTTTCTGTGCTGTCATCTTGTTCTGGGTTATCTTCTAGTTCTGCTGCTCCGGTGGGTCTTTGTGCGGGTACTTCTCTTAATAGTCTGTAGCGGTCAATATCAGCATCGGGGAAGCGGTAGTAAAGGCGAATTTGTTGCAGTTGACGGTTAGTTTCTAACAGGGGTTGTTGATCCCAAAGGCGAATATTGCGAATTGTCAAATCATTTCTTTGGATATCTGCTTCTGTTAAATCGCCTGTGGGGTTGAAGGTTTGCACATCGATGTCATCTAAATCAAATGCTTGACGAGTTAAGGCGATGGTACGCTCAATATATGGTTGTTCTCGTTGCAATTCGTTGGGCTGAACTATTAAATACTGCACTACGTTAGGTATAACAAAATCAGCTGCTAAAACTACTAATAGATATAGCCCCAACCCATAAAATACATATTGGCGATATCGAGACTGGGATTTCCAAGCAAATGTCCGCCAGAGTAGATAACAAGCGACGACAAAGGCTAAAAAGCACAAGAGGGTATAGGCTGGTAAGACGACGGTGACATCGGTATAACTAGCACCGTAAGTTACCCCACGGGGGGAATAAACTAGCTCGTAACGACTTAGCCAATAACTGAAGGCGACGACTAGCATGAATAAGCCGCCCAAGCCGTATAAATGACGCTGTTGCTCGGAGGAAAAGCCGGGAAAAATCCCTTGACTGAGGCTATCGCCGGAGAGAAGATAGGTGAGGCTGACGGAGAGAAAAGCGTATAAAAATAATCCGATCAGCCAGAGTTCTAGGAGTTCCCAAAATGGCAGAGAAAATATATAAAAGCTAATATCTTGACCAAATAAAGGCTCTGTGGAGTTGAAGGATGTGGGGCGAAAATATTGGAGGACTCTAGCCCAGTTGTGTGATATTAACCAAGCAAACAGGATACTAAAAGCCAGGGCGATCGCATTTAAGAAAAAACCAGGATAAGTTATGATGGCGATCGCCACCCCTACAACCAAACCCACATACCAAACCTGGGAGAAAATCTCCACACTAATTATTTCCCAAATTCTCCCAGGTCTAAATAAAGGTGGAACAGGTGGAATATCCCGAAGAATGGGAGAATGCCAATAAGTAACAGCTACATGACCGTAGTGAAACAGCATTAATCCCACGAAGAGGCTAAATACTAAAGTGACAGGTAGCAGCCAGAGTAATCTTAACGGCTTAGTCCGAGATTTAGGGGTTTTTATTCCATCCCCTTGAGGATAGTTGGGACTAAGAAATTTTTCTAATACAGTGTTAAACCCTGCTTCCTCACGGCGGACTTCAGCAATTTTCAGCGACTGTGCATACTTTAGTTGTTTTGCTACAGAGAGATTTCCCCAGAGAAATGTAGCAGTGACAGCTGCTATCAGTATCCACAAACCACCCTTAGTTACAATTCGCAGCAGAAATACTTGCAAGTAGCCAACATTCTCAAACCAGAAAATTTCTGCTCCCAGACGAGACAGTAGGTCTAAGGTTAGCCAAAGTCCGACAAATATTATGAGTAATCTCAAGCACCATTTCCAGAACATGACATTTTGGGGGAGTGGGGAGTGTGGGAGGTGTGGGAGGTGTTATTTCGACTCCGCTCAGTAACCGGGGGTGTGGGAATTATTCAGCCGGGTCTATGCGATTGACAAATAAAGCCACAGGAATCATCGGGACAATGGGAATCAGACAAATTAGCCACTGCTCTAAATTCAATGGCGCAGTTTTAAACAAAGTATTCATCACACTCCACTGACTAAAGATAATTTGCAGAACAATTGTACCCAGGATGGCAAAAGCCATTGATTTACCATCATTAAGGTTAGCTTTCTGACCCTTAAGTGTCCGAAATAGGGTATTTCCTAAGTGGCTGATGCTCAATAAATAAACAATTCGACCGGCTACTAAGGCTTGAATTGCCATTGTTCGGGCTAAAGCTAGATTATTTGTGTCTTGATACACCCATTGAAACATTCCAAAAATCAGAATCCAGTTAAATATAGAAACCACAGCGATGCGCTGAAACAACTTACCGGAAAGTAATGGCTCCCGTGGGTTGCGGGGCTTACGCTTCATGACTCGCTCAGATTTTGGCTCAAAGGCTAAAGGTACGGTCATGGCTACTGAGTTGACCATATTTAACCACAGCACTTGCAGTGAGAGAATGGGTAAGGGTGCGGCGATTAAGGCACTAATCAGAATGGTCATGGATTCACCACCATTCACAGGTAGAATAAAGGCGATCGCTTTGCGTAAGTTTTGATAAACTGTGCGTCCTTCTTCCACTGCGGCTTCAATAGAAGCAAAATTATCATCGGTGAGCAACATATCAGAAGCCTCTCTAGCCACATCTGTACCTGCGCCACCCATTGCGATCCCAATATCAGCCTGTCTCAGCGCTGGTGCATCATTCACACCGTCCCCAGTCATAGCGACAATTTCCCCTTGAGATTGCAGTGCTTCCACTAAGCGCAATTTTTGTTCGGGAGCAACTCTCGCAAATACTACACCATGTTCGGCCGCTTGGGTAAGTTCAGCATCATTCATTGCAGTGAGGTTTTTACCTTCAAAAGCCACTACTTTGCCGTCTTTTTCTATCCCAATCCGTTCGGCGATCGCCCTAGCTGTGATAATGTGATCACCTGTAATCATCTTAACTTGAATCCCCGCAGATTTACAGGCACGCACAGCCGCAATTACTTCTGGTCTGGGGGGGTCAATCATCCCCTGTAGCCCTAAAAACATTAACCCCGCAGCAATATCTTCATGATCTACAGTATTTCGGTCATCTGGGACAACTTTTTTCCCCAAAGCCAAAACCCGCATTCCCTGACTAGCCAAAGCTTCTACCTGCTGTTCAATTAATTCCCGGCTAACTGGTTCTGCTTCCCCGTTAGCATTTAGCATTTCCTGAGAACGGCTCAAAATTGCCTCTACAGAACCTTTCACATAAATAGTTCTGATTCCATCCCCAGATTCCTGCAAAGATTCATGGCTATCATGCAACGTCGCCATATACTGAAACTGAGATTCAAAAGGAATACCATCAATGCGGGGAATTAACTTCGCCATCTCTGACTGATTCCACCCGGCTTTATTCGCCACTGTAATTAAAGCACCTTCAGTAGGATCACCCACTACAGCCCAAGTCCCATTCTTTTGTTCTAAATGAGAATCGGTGCAGAGTAAACCCGCCATCAAACAAGCTTTGAGAGTGGGAAAATTCCCTGATCCTAAATCAACAGACTGCTGCTCAAATAAAACTTCCCCTTCAGGATTATAACCAGTGCCACTAACAGTAAATGTCTGACCTCCGGCATAAATTCCCTGCACAGTCATCTGATTTTCTGTTAAAGTTCCCGTTTTATCAGAACAAATTACCGTTGCACCGCCTAAAGTTTCCACCGCCGGTAACTTACGAATAATGGCGTGACGGCGAGCCATGCGGTCTACCCCAATGGCCATTGTGACTGTCACCACCGCAGGTAAACCCTCCGGAATTGCACTCACAGCTAAAGCCACAGCCGATTCAAACATTGCTTCCCAATCTTGTCCTCGTCCTAAGCCCACAGCAAAGGTCATAGCTGCCAAGCCGAGAATTAGGTAGAGTAATTGATGACTAAACTTCTCAAACTTCCGAGTTAAAGGGGTACTGAGATTAGTTTGACGTTCTAGAGATTGGGATATCCGCCCCATTTCTGTAGCATTGGCGGTGGAAACCACAAACCCGCTTCCTTGTCCAAAAGTGACAAAACTCCCTGCATAAGCCATGTTCACCCGCTCTGCTAGGGGTGTATCTTTCTCTACAGGTGTGATGGCTTTTTCCACAGGTACAGATTCCCCTGTCAAGGCTGACTCATCTACCTGTAAATTGCGAGAATTAAATAACCGCAAATCAGCCGGAACCTTGTCACCAGAAGTCAAAAGCACAATATCCCCAGGGACTAATTCTTGGGAAGGAATGCGCGATTTCTGCCCGTTACGCAGGACTGTAGCTTCTGTACTCACCGCTTGGGCTAAGGCGGCGATCGCCCCTTCCGCTTTTGATTCCTGAACAAAGCCAATAATGGCATTAATTACAGTTACGCCCCAAATTACTCCGGCGTTAGTCCATGAACCTAATACCGCTTTGATTAACCCGGCTACCAGTAAAATGTAGAGTAAGGCTTGATTGAATTGCAATAAAAATCTCAACCAAGCAGGCTTTCCCGGTTTACCCTTGAGTTCATTCCTGCCAAATTCTTCTAGTCGCTTGTCAACTTCAGTAGACGTTAAACCAGTCTCTGGGTCACTATTGAGGGTGAGAGCAGCTTCTGCTGCTGGTAGTGCATGATATTGGTATGACTGTCGGCCACCCATTTCAGTTGCAGACATAAATTTTCCGAAGTACTAAAGTTTGCAAAATTTGGGAACTGTTGAATATTAAGCGATGCTCCCAACACTTCTGGGTTTACACATATCTTGCACCAGGCGACTGGAAGTCACGGCTACACAGGCGAAACCCCTTCGGGTTCGGGAGTTCGCAATCGACGGGAACCGCCAAGACTGCGACTCCCTCACCGCCTACGCGGGTTAAAAACCTTAATTTTATGTTAGTCCGCGCAGGCGGACTTTGTTTGTATAGCCGCGATTTCTAATCGCCAGGGCTAGGTGCAAGATGTGGGTTTAATAATTTATCAACAACTTTATTAGGGCATAGTTTTGTTTATATACTACTATTTTTGTGTTCCCGTTGCTTCTCCCCTAAGCTATAGCCTCTTTTTTCAGGGAAATCGGGCTTTTTGAGTGACTAGCTAGGTTAACAAAATTTAGATAGTGGAGAATGAGGATGGTGACTATCAGGAAATCGATCATCCTCTTTAGTACCATTTCTGTTATTTTTAATGTATAAGTTGTAACTATTAAATATGCTGAGTAGCGTTGATCGTTTATTATTTGTGCGGCGAGTGCCGATTTTTAAAGAATTGCGAGATGATTTTATTGTGCGACTGACTGCGGTGATGCACGAACTCAAGTTTCCGGCTAATCATACTATTTTTCGTCAGGGAGAAGAAGGGCGATCGCTTTATATTGTTGTTTCAGGTAAAGTTAAAGTCCACCTGGGAAATAAACAGATTGCAGAGGTAGAACAGGGAAAATACTTTGGTGAAATGGCCGTATTTGATATTCAACCTCGTTCGGCTTCTGTCACCACTTTAGAACCCTCAGAATTTTTGGAATTAACCCAAGAGCAGTTGTATGATGCCATTGAAGAAACTCCGGAAATTGCAGTAAATATCATTCGTGAGTTGTCCCGTCTGGTGCGGAGATTAAACGATGATATGAATGTTAAAACTTCCGGGAATCCTTAAGACTGGGGATTGGGGACTGAGGATTGGGTATTAGGTATTAGGTATTAGGTATTTAACAATCTTTCCCCCTCCCACACCTCCCACACTTCCCACACTTCCCACACTCCCTACTCCCTACTCCCCACACCTCCCACAAACCTGAGACATTGCTTGATAAACTGCTTGGGAATCTCTATACTTTCTCCCCAGTGTGTATGAATATAAGAAGCGTAAATATTTTGGGGGAAAGCCCATCCTTCAGTTCCCATATTTTCTGCACAATCATAGCGATAGGTTTCAAATAAGGGTTGGTGAGGACTTACACTTAAAGAAGAGCGATGAAATTCATGTCCGTAAATGTTCGTACCTGCTGATACTAAAAAATTATCTTGTAAAGTGACAGCGCGACGATAGCCTAAAGTTAAACGTCCACCCATGACCGCAGATGTGGGTAATACTCCCGCCATTGGCCAAGATTGACCTTCAAAGTCCACAATTTGCTCACATAGATACATTAAGCCGCCACATTCAGCTATTGTGGGCATTCCTGCTAAAATTGCCGTTTTTACTGTTTGCAGGGTATTCCTGTTGGCTGCAAGTGCCGATGCAAAGACTTCTGGGAACCCACCACCAAAATACATTCCTTGTACATTCTCTGGTAGTTCCCCATCTGCTAAGGGACTCCAAAAGACTAATTCTGCACCTAAGTTTTGCAGTAAGTCGAGATTATCTTGATAGTAAAAATTAAAGGCGCGATCGCGTGCAACAGCAATTTTTATGGGGGAGTGGGGAGTAGGGAGTGGGGAGTGGGGAGTGGGGAGTGGGGAGTGGGGGGATTTTAACAGGGGGAATAATTTTGACCAGTCAAAGCAGGTATCCCCTAAATCAGCTAAACGATTAATTACACCATCCAATTCGGGAATTTCTCCGGTGGGGACTAAACCCAAGTGACGATCAGGTATGGTGATGTTATCCTGGCGACGTAATACGCCGAGAATGGGTAATTGTAATGCTTGTAGAGAATCTTGGAGTAGGGATAAATGGCGATCGCTACCCACCCGATTTAAGACCACCCCAGCAATATTAATTCTAGAATCAAAAGAGCAATAACCGTGGGCGATCGCCGCCACAGAACCAGACAAACGACTGCAATCAATCACCAACAGCACAGGTAAATCTAACAACCTAGCCACGTGTGCTGTACTAGCAAAATCAGTATTAATTAAACAATCTTCCTGACTTACAACTCCCTTCACCCCATCAAATAACCCCATCACCCCTTCCACCAGGGAATATTCACACCCTTGGCTATGAGCAGCGAAACATCTTTGAACATAAGCCTCAGAAGTCAGCACCGCATCTAAATTGCGACAAGCACGACCAGTCACATAGCTGTGAAACATCGGGTCAATATAATCCGGCCCCACCTTAAAAGATTGTACCGCCGAACCACGACGACATAAAGATGCTAAAAGGGTGAGCGTAACCGTTGTTTTGCCCACCCCACTACGTTCTCCAGCAATCACTAAAGCCATAGACTGGGGTTGTTGTCCAGGTAATTAATCACTCTAATTATCCCATTCCCCATTACCCCTTGAAAAGTCAAGACCGTAATCATCTCAACCGTAATCCGTAAAAACTTAGGACTCGCCACTGAGAAAAAACAACCAAATCAAAAATGATAATACAAGCTTATCCCTCTTAAATAGGACTTACGCAAGAACTCTCTGAAACCCTCTTAACTTAGTGTCCTTAGTGTCCTTTGTGGTTTGTTTCTTCTTAATTTTGCGTAAGTCCTGTTAAATTACGCATTACGAATTACGAATTAACTACCTAACTTCAGAGTCTTAGCAATCACCGCCAAACTTTCCTCAAACAGTGACTCCCGACCCCAACGCTGTACCTGCTGACTCAGCAAAGCCTCAGCCTTTTGTTCCGAAAGTGAACCCACCTGTTGAAACAAACCAGCTGCTTGTGCGCCACCGTGGGTTTCCATTCGCATACAACCGCCAGTTTCCGAACAAATTACCGTTCCACAATCTGCTTCCAGATTCGTTGAACTCAAGCGCAAAGCAATTACATCACCCAGAATTTCACCCACATCAGCCACTGGAACACCAGCTAACTCAGCTTCCACTTGTCTTTGGTCCTGGGAAACAAAGCGAATTTGAGTGATTTCATAATCACCCGTCTCCTTTTTATAAGCAACTGGCGACCATTCCAATCGACTAGCCAGCCAACCTAAAAACAGCAAAGCTTGGGCGGGATTACCCTTTTCATAGTCAATCGTCACCCGGTCAATTTCTTTGAGTGCAGCGCGACGATTAGGAGAGTCATAAGCTTGAGCCGTCAACTCTTGCCATGCAGACAAACGTCGCCAGTTCAAATCAGCCAAAGGAATATTACACTTGACCAACTCTTGCAGACTCAGTAAATCAGTTTCTGGCTCATTAAAGTCGCAAGAATCAACAATCACATTATTGCAGATTCCCGCCAGGCGCTTGAACAAATGATTTTGAGGATCTGGTGTCGCCTTCCACCAAAGAAACTTCGGCAAACCACCAATTAATAAAGCCGGAATCATACCTCCCACCCGTTCCAAAGCAGCAGCAGTTCCACTCAAAGTAATATATTCACAGCAAATCAGCGTACTTGAAGATTGCTTTTGAATTGGGCAGTAAGCAGAAACTTGAGCCTTTACCCCCTCATCTTCCCCAGAAATAGGAAACAAAGCAATAATCCGGCAAGGATTCCGCAAAGCAATTTCATCCGCAATTGTGGGACTAGTGGGATTGAAATTATAACTAACACTTTCTCCAGTTGCCCCATTTCCCTGACGTTTAGCGAACTCTTCCCTCAATACAGCCAGGGTTTCAGGTGTAGCTGTGCCAGTTTCCGGTAATCCGTGTTTAACCTGTACTTGCCGTAAAGCTGCCACCATTTGTGGCCCTAAAATGCCATCAATCGGACCTTCATAAAACCCCAAAGCAGCCAACAGATACTGAGTTTCTTCTGGTTCGTAAACCACCAAAGTAAATGTTGTCGCCCTAGTAGCAGCAGGAAGTCCACCATCCTCACCCGTAATACCGTAACCTTGCCAGATTTGATTCAATTCGGTTTCTATTTCACTAACCGAAATATCCTTGGGAGCCTGAAGTGAAAAAATTGTAGGAGCTTGGGAAATCATAGTATTTTAGTCATTATTCATTGGTAATCTAGTCATTAGTCATTAATCATTAGACCCCTTGCATAAATAATCATCAACGTTTATTGACGGATAATTATTACCCTTCCAGAGTTTCGCCAAAAGTCTATTATTCATGAATAACAACTAATGACTAATTTCTATAGTCTGCGCCAGTTACGACCATCTTGGTTCATCAACAATTCCGCCTCTGCTGGTTCCCAAGTACCCGCTTCATAGCGAGGAATAGTAGCAGGATCTGATGGCGCATCCCAAACAGAAAGCGCTGGAGTTACTACCTGCCAAGCAGCTTCCACCTCATCCGCCCGTGTAAACAAAGTTTGGTCGCCCATCATACAATCAAGAAATAGGCGGTCATAGGCATCAGAAGTTGCTTGAATACCAAAGGAACCATAACTAAAGTCCATATCCACAGAACGAGTGCGGAACTCTGCCCCTGGCATTTTCACATCAAAACGCAAAGAAATTCCTTCATTCGGCTGAATCCGCATTGCTAAAATGTTGGCATTTCGCTGTTGAGAAGCAGATTGAAACATCCGAGAAGGAACATCGCGGAAATGAATGGAAATTTCACTAACTTTTTTCGGCATCCGCTTACCTGTCCGGAGGTAGAAAGGAACACCCTGCCAGCGCCAGTTGTCAACCATAAACTTCATGGCTACATAGGTTGGTGTCCCGGAATTGGGGTCAACTCCCGGTTCGTCGTGATAGCCAGGCACTTGTTTGCCCTTCATCCAGCCACCACTATATTGACCGCGCACTGCTGAACGTGACAGGTTGGGAACATCAGCTAAACGAGTAGCTTGTAAAACTTTAACTTTTTCTGTACGAATACTATCAGCATCCATCGAGTTGGGTGCTTCCATTGCCGTCAGACAGTACAGTTGCATGAGGTGATTTTGCAACATATCCCTGAGTGCGCCGGCTTTTTCATAGTAACCAGCCCGGTCTTCTACCCCTACGGTTTCTGCTACAGTAATTTGTACATGGTCAACAAATTGACGATTCCACAACGGCTCAAATATGGCATTGGCGAAGCGGAACACTAGCAAATTCTGAACGGTTTCTTTACCTAAGTAGTGGTCAATCCGGTAGACTTGATTTTCTTGGCAATATTTTTGCACCACTTTGTTAAGGCTTTGAGCTGATGCTAAGTCTCGGCCAAAGGGTTTTTCAATTACCAGACGATGTTTGTCGGGGTCGTCTAGCATTCCGCCTCCCCCTAGTTGCTTGATAGCTTCCGGGAAGAAGTTAGGAGCCACCGAAAGGTAGAACATCCGGTTTCCCCGTGTGTTCCGTTTTTCGTCTAATTCGCTTAACAGGGTTTTCAGCTTTTGGTAGCTTTCCGGGTTGTCTATGTCCCCAGGACAGTAGAACAAACCTTGAGAAAAGTCTTGCCAAAGTTCCCCTAAAGGGACGCTAGCATGAGCTTCTTTCATCCCCTTTTCCATTTGCTCACGGAAGTAGTCGTGGCTCCACTCACGACGTGCTACGCCAACAATTGTCGTTTCTGCGGGAATGCGTCCTTCACGACGCAATTTGTACAATGCTGGCACTAATTTACGCCAGGTAAGGTCGCCAGAAGCGCCAAAGATGACTATAATTTGGGGTTCGGGCATCCCTTGTTGTTGCAGTCCAACGCGCAAGGGATTTTCTAGCAAACTAACCATAGAAGTTTTCAGTGGGGTGTTGAGTGGTGTGTAAATCAGACAGAGAGTTGTACCCTTCGGCTACGCTCAGGGTAAACTTTTAGGGTCTACACTGGCGACAATAACTTAACTTTGTTCTCTAAAGAGTTCATCAAGGACTGGTAGGGTTGGATGAATTTGTCAATCCCTTCCACTAATAGTTCCTCCATAACAACGTTAAGATCAATGTTAATGTCTGGTTCTTTCAGGCTTTCCATGAGGTGGTAAGCTTCTGCAACTCCTGTTTCTAGACGATTGGCTACATGGCAATGGTCAGCACAGGCGGCAATTGTTGCGGGTGGTAAGGTGTTAACGGTATCGGGGCCAATCAATTCGTCAACATACATCACATCGCTGTATGTTGGGTCTTTGGTACTGGTACTTGCCCAGAGTAACCGTTGTACTTGCGCTCCTTTAGCGGCTAAGGCTTGCCATCTTTCGCTGTGAATGATTTTTTTGTATTCCTGGTATGCAATTTTGGCGTTGGCGATCGCCACCTTCCCCTTGACAGCTCGCAGTTTTGCTTCATGGGAGATATCATCAATACCACGCTTCAATTTATCCTCAATTTTGCCATCAACATTACTATCAATCCGACTGAGAAAGAAGCTAGCCACAGCAGCAATTTTGCTAATGTCTTCACCTCTTTCTGCCCTTGTTTCTAAGCCACGCATATAAGCCTCTGCCGTGTTGATATAACTATCGACGGAAAACAGCAGCGTTGTATTAATATTGATACCTTCTGATATTGCCTGTTCTACTGCTGGTAAACCAGCAACTGTACCAGGAATTTTCACCATCACATTTTCCCGCCCAATTTCGTGAAAATAGCGTCGGGCTTCGGCTATTGATGCTTCAGTATCATGGGCAATGGTTGGTGGTACTTCTATACTCACATAACCATCCAGTCTATTAGAGGCTTCATATACCGGGCGCAGAAGATCACAAGCATTGCGAATATCTGCAAAAATGAGGGATTCGTAAATTTTATATGTGGGTAATTCAGCACGAATACCAGTTGCGATATCGGCATCATACATCGCATTATTGGCGTTGACGCTTTGCGTCTTATCGCCAGATATCGCCTTTTCAAAGATGGTTGGATTAGAGGTAATCCCAGATATACCCTGATTTTCTACCAAGTCTTTCAGTTCACCTGATTTAATAACTTCACGATTCAAGTTATCCATCCAGATGCTTTGGCCATGTTGTTTAATTTCTAGTAAATGATTAGTTGCCATAGCTCTAATTGCACTCCTGTTAATGATGTTTCTAAGTGAAAAAACGCAAAACAGATGACATCTTTATGCTTACTTTGAATTGTGACGTTGACCATCACTTATGACATCAACCAACTGAGGTAATTTTTAATTCATCACCAGAGCTATTCTGCATCCCAAATCCTAGATATTATTCAATCACACAGCCAAAATAACTTCTTATTACTGGCAGAGTTTCAACCTATCTCATACAGCACTGTGTAAATAAACGAGACATTACAAGTCAATGAAACGCTTATGGTGTCGGAATCACGTTCGCGTAGCGTGCCGGAGGCTCTATTACGAATTACGAATTACGAATTACGAATTTTGCCCTGCGGTTAGTGTCCGTTTTGAATAAAAGACTCCACCTTCGCAACATCTTCCTTACTACCAATAATTAAAGGTGTGCGTTGATGCAGTTTCTTAGGTACTACATCCAAGATATCTACTAATCCTGTAGTAGCACGACCACCGGCTTCTTGAATTAACATCGCCAAGGGAGCAGATTCATAAAGCAAGCGCAATTTACCTTCTGGGTTTTGAATTGTGCCGGGATAGAGAAATACGCCGCCTTGCACTAAAATTCGATGGATATCACTCACCATCGCGCCACTATAACGAGCCGTATAACCTTCAGTCCGATGGACATAGCGGATATATTCCCGCATAGATTCTTCCCACTGCCAAAAATTCCCTTCATTAACGCTGTAAACAGAACCGTGGTTAGGAATTTTGATATTTTCTTCCGAAAGGATAAATTCCCCTAAGCTGGGATCAAGAGTAAAGGAATGAACGCCATTTCCCATAGTATAAACCAGCATTGTGCTAGGGCCATACAGTATGTATCCGGCGGCGATTTGCTTACGTCCGTTAGTCAAAAGGTCAGTGGCTTTATGATCAAGATCATCGCCTTGTTGTTGACGAATAGAGAAAATAGAACCCAAACCCAAATTAGTATCGGTGTTTGATGAGCCATCAATTGGGTCATACAATAAGGTATAGCGACCAACGGGGCAGTTTTCTGGGATGTAGTAGGGTTCTTCCATTTCCTCAGATGCGAGGCGACAGACTAAGCCACTTTGCTTAAATACTGAGATGAATACATCATTGGCATAGACATCCATCTTTTTGACGGATTCGCCTTGGACATTCACATCTCCAGAAAATCCCAGAACACCTTCCATTAAACCAGCCCGGCTGAGGCGACGAGCAACTAGTTTACCAGCTAGAGCGATCCGATTCATCAGCGCACTCAAATCTTGTGCATCTGGGGAAAAATTTTTAAATTGTTGGAGTACGTGACGTGATAACGTTGTACAATCACGATCTAAGCTTTTATTTGTGTCATCATTCATAGACAAATCTAAAGATTCTGGCGCTTGAGTCATTTTGTTACTCCCTAGCTGGTGGGTCAGGTTTATCAGTGGCAATTTTTAGTTGCTGTCTCTATCTTAGAAAGGTATTTTGATAACTTAAATATGATTTTAGATAAACTAAAGAATTGAAATTTTGCAGATGTATAGCAGATAACAAAGAAAAACCATTAATTATCATAAAAATACCCGACTAGCTGGAAAAATTACTGCTTGTTCACAACTAGCCGGGTCTATTTTGCTGTTTTCTAGTAACTTGAAACCTAAAAACCTAATTTAGGAACTAGAAAATAATCTGGATGAGCAGAAACAAACTTGATGAATAATGTTGTTTTCAGTCCAAATCCCCGCCCGACTATCTTAGCGTCGGTTATCCTCCCTTGGTTTGGCTTTATTGACTCTCAGTTGACGACCCATCCATTCAGCACCATCTAACTCACTGATAGCAGCATCTTCTTGGGCATCTTCATTCATTTCCACAAATGCAAAGCCACGCATCCGCCCTGTTTCGCGGTCAGTAGGCAATACTACTCTTTTGACTTCGCCGTAATCTGCAAATACAGAGCGTAAGTCATCTTCAGTAGCTTGGTAAGAGAGGTTTCCAACGTAAATAGTCATTATGGGTCACGTAATTTTCAACAAAAAGCGATTAGTTCAGATGAAGAAATAACACAGCGATGTGATGCTGGCTGTCTTCTTCACCTCAAGACACCAAGGGCTGAACTGTAGAGCCACTAGGCGACATTGGGTTTTTATACAGGTTGATTACCCCTCCTGTTGCAGTAATTTTAACTTGAACCTCCCATGACTAAAAATCATGGGATTCTTGCTGCAATGATCTCTGCCAGAATTTCTTCAGGTCTGACCAGTTCTCCAGAGGCATTTTTGCAGTCTCCATCTCACCAACGGAGACCTTAAACAAGTACCTAAAAAGTTAAGTATGTTTAACTTCTATACCTTAAAGATTTTACCAATTAGAGGAACGATACCAAAGTATCTATTACCTAGTAGAACCTTTATCTTGAGTTTTCGTGGTTCAGTTGAGCTTGATTTTCGCTATATGCTAATTTTAACTGAATAGGGTCATGTTTAACTCATTAATGGAAGTCACGAGGGTGCGACTTGGATAAATCAAAGCTCCCTTGAGGGTGCATCTAGTTTACCCTGTGATCAGCAAGCTAAATCCTTGTTTTTCGAATACCTGATAGGCAACTAATTTGCTGTCTCTCAAAGGTTTTTGGTATATTCTTTATAACTGATTGTGACATTTTTAAAAGTATGAGATTTGACAATCTTTCATAAAATGAAATTAAAGGTTTTTATATGTTTTCTGGTATACATTTTTTATTTTAGTCACTCAATTCACTTGACTGCAAAAGTATTTTTAAGCCAGGGCAATATATCAATTCCCAGTAAAGCCTGGGGGGATAGCTACATTTACCTCGGTGGTTCACCGGAGACATTAACTATATGCAGTTTACCCCATCAAGGCTTAATGAACTATTAAAACTGTTCTCTGAAACTTAATCAATGGAAATTTGCTGAGGCCCGTTAGCTTTGCCGTTATGGGAGTGATTACTGGGGGTAATATAACCAGTGGAGTTGATTTGTTTATCTAGCCAGCTTTTTACGGGATCATCGTTAAGGTTTAGTCGCAGCACACCTGAAAAGAATCCCCCCATAAATGAAACTGGGTGCTTGGTCAATTGTTGAAATATTGGTGATAATTCATCAATGAACATATTTGAGAGCCTCTTGTTATTTGAATTTATCCTAACTTGGAAACTTGCTGACGAGGATGCATTTGTTTTCTCATAGAGATAGGGGAAGAAGATTTGAGCCAAGTTGACTTCTACCTCTCCCCTGTTTTTTAGTCTTTAAGACATTGGCCCCTGGTCGGGAAACATACACTTGTCAGAGTCACAGCCACTGGGGCCAGCTTCTGTTAACTCTCCGGAATCATAGCGGCTGAGAACTGCACAGAAATCATCTGTGTTACGTCGCTCTTTCACTTCTTGACTTAAACGCTCATAGGTGAGTTTGTCTATGGGTTCAAATGGTAGCCGGGGGAATGATTGCAAGTCGTCAAACCGGGCTAAAAGTGCGGCTGAAATATAACCCTCATCATTTTGGATGGTTTCGTAAATTTTCTGTCCCAGTCCTTCAACTTCTTCAGAGCGCAATTCTAAGGTTGCTGATGTGTTGTGAGTCACATACCAGCGCTGAACTTGCAGGACAAAATCAAATTGCGCTAGTACAGAAAACTGAGAAACATCAATTTGATCTGCTCCTGGGACATCAGCCCAAGATACAG
This sequence comes from Nodularia chucula CCY0103, assembly GCF_963923915.1. Lineage (NCBI taxonomy): Bacteria > Bacillati > Cyanobacteriota > Cyanophyceae > Nostocales > Nodulariaceae > Nodularia > Nodularia chucula. Next base: position 112,374 of record NZ_CAWUOL010000001.1, read on the forward strand.
CTACGGGGATTTCTACTAGCCATTCGCTCACGCGAGGGTCAAAGGGATCATTGAGCAAGTTACCCTGTTCATCTTTGTCAGATTGGGAGGGGATTACACTGTAACCATAGTCAATGCAGGCTAAGGCTACGGGGTCATTTTTACCGAAAGTGATCCGGCGAATAAATCTTTGGGCTTTGGGGGGATGCCAGCCAGAACTAGCACCTGTGAGCAAGGATTTAGTGCCACTGGGTTGGACTGTAGTACAGCGATTAGGTCGTTTTATTTGATGGCGATCGCAATATTCCCACACAACTCGATGCACGGTATCTTTCCAGAAGGTTAAATATTTCTTTTCCTCCTGCTTAAAGACTAATCCTTGGGGAGTTTCCGGTCTTCCTTCTGACCACCACCGTAACCAGTCAACACCAAAAGCATGAACAAAGAAATCAAATAAACCTGTGAAAGAAACCCCCACAATCGGGTCAAGTTCTCGACTATATTGATAGCGAGGTTCTAGGAATTTGTGATTTAAAAGTGCGGCTACAGATAACGCCCCAGCCGTGAAAGCTTCCTCTTGTTCTTTATAGTTCTTTGGGTCAATTTGATTTAAGTGTATCTCCGCCAAATTACAGTGAAAATTGCTACCAATAATTTCTCCGCAGTTGTGAGTAATGCAACCGTTAGCAATGAAGGAATGAGTCAGGGGAACATGAAGATCATAAACAGGTTCTTCGCCAAATTCTTCTATGCTTTGAACTTTTGAACTGAACCTACGGCTAATAATAGCTTCACTATATTTCCTTGATGATGGCTTGGTAGCCAGTGTTGTTAAACGTCCTTGCTTATCAGGTGTGAGAGGAAAACCAATAAATTCCCAGAATTTTCTGGCTTCATTTCCTGAATAAATTATTAGTCTCCAGCTACCCCGATTTTGACTGATTTTTTTAGTTCCATCTTTTAATGTGTATGGAACTCCTATACTTCCTGGCTTTTGTTTGATTAGGAGACTACTTTTAATGCCTAAGTTAAGTAGAATAATCTGAATTTGACTTAGTAATTGCCGTGAACGATTACGCAGTTCAATATTTCTACCTTTGACATTCACGCAACCGTCTGCGGAAAACAATCCCTGTAGGAAACCAATGATTACCTCTCTTGATTGAGAGAAAAATTGATCTGGTAAACAGTCTTTTGACTGTACACCTAGTTTCTTGAGAAATGAATCCATTAAAAATGAGCCACTATGAAATGTATAAACACCTTTCACCAGACTTGGCTTGTGACTATAACCTGTCAAAGATTCCACGGCGGAGTTCAAAAGAGGAAAAGCAGTTTCGTATTCATTTGTATTGATGTAGAATACAGCGTCTAATCCTTTAGAACCCTTGTAAATTGAGCCATCACCGTATAACCAACCAAGCATTTGTGCTTGTTCAACCGTGATAGTACCCTCACCAAAGTATCCTGCTCCTTTTTGGATATAGATATGATGGTCAGATGTTAAGTCTTTAGTTGTTACCCATCCGTGATTGGTAAAATGTTGATGATCAGCCGTGCATCTCATTTGCTGGCCATTTGCTAAAGTAATTACATAAGTTGTTTGTACTCCTGTGGGAAAAGCGATCGCATCAGTTAATTTGACTCCATCTAATCCTACAGAACGCAAGTCAACTAAAGCTTGAAATGGTTTACCAACTAAATCTTTAATGGGTACTAATCCCTGATTAGTAGATACTAAGGTATCACCTGCATGACAGGGGTTTAAGCCGTATCTACCCAAACGATGTGTTAATTCTTGAGCATCCATATTTGGGTAACGTTCTTGCATCCATTCTTTGGCTTTTCCTTGGTGATATGCTTGCAGAAAATCTGTTTTCAGTTCTGGTGTATTTAGCAAATCACAGTTGGATCGAGCAACTGCTTCACCTGCCCATTGAATCGCACCTTCGCCACTGTAGTATTGTTTACGTACAGCTTCTACACATTCTTCTAATGTGGGCTTATGGTGAAATACACGGCTATGGTTGGCCATCCGTAAAGCGTCACGCTCAGGATCAATGCGCCAGTTGCCATTTTCATCCTGTTGCCAGAGGTTATCTTTGGCAGTACCTCCTTGTTCATCGTCAGAAATAAACTGACGAATCCCCGCGCTTCTCCGTATGTTTCCTGCAACAATTGTTACAGCAGCTTGATCGATTAATAAACAGCATTCTACTGAATTTAATTGTCGTCCTCTGGCTTTATTGAGGATGGATACACAACGCTGATAGAGTCCAGGCAACTTAATAGGATTAGCCACCCCTCCAAAGCCCTTGAGAGTTTCTCCCGACTGACGAACATCGCTCAGATCAACGACTACTTCCACTTCTGCGGTAAATCGTTCATCTGTGGAAAGTTCCAATAAGCTTTTATAGGATTCTACCCAACCTTCACGGCTATCTCCCACATGGATGATAACGTTGTTACCTTCTATTTGGGTTTCAGTGTATTCACGACGTAATTCTGGAGATGTGCTACCAATATCTCCATTTACCGTCACATTTAAGTAATTGCGGATGGGAGGTAATTGATTAATATATTGCGGTTCTATAACGGCTCCCGTACCACAGCCCATCATGGCTAAATCCATCATCAACCCGAAGGCGCTCCAGTCTTGCAGGTTGGTGGAGGTGCAATTATAAGCTCCGGAAAAGTTTTTGGGTTTGCTCACCCAGTCTGTACCACCTACCCATAACCAGCGGCCACTGGGTAAGGCTTTAAGGTTACGTTGCATATTCTCTAGGATGGCAATTTCAGCAGGGGTGAGCTTCCCTAACTCAATGATGCCTTGAATAGTGCGATCGCATACCTCATCCCATGTTTCCCTTAACCCTGCCTTTGTCCGGCGGCTATAGGTTCTAAAAAATACAGGATTTGCAGCTGGGGCGGTTTCTGGAAACCTTGCACTCTGACGTTTTTTTTCTAACTCTCGAACCATAATCAAGTTTTGTTGCTTGCGAACAGATTATGACTATACGCTAACTAGATTTAGGATTAAAGATTGCCAAAATTTCCACTTTGCGCTACCACTCCTGGTATGGGAATCACAACTAAAATATTTCATGTATAATGTCTTCCTGCTCTGGTTTTAGCTATATACTTAGTGACTATAATTACTTTTGAAACCATTTCCGTTCTAGAGAATTTAGGTGACGAAAGTTTCACTTATACTTAATTGTATTTATATTGACATAGTAAAATTTCGTGCATTATTGGATGGTAATTTATCCCATGTTGTGCGATAAATATCGTATTTAAAAAATTTTTTCAAGCAGGAATAAATTATTACAGAGGGTTGTATGAATTTTAGTTTAATTTTCGCCAATCATCCTCACAGTATATGGCTATATGACCAAAAAACTGGCAAATTTTTAGATGTTAATCAAACTGCTATTATGCAGTACGGATACTCTAGAGAAGAATTTTTGCAAATGCACATAGAGGAAATTCAAGCAAAAATATCTGATTTAGATATGTCTGGGCAATATAAGCATCGCAAAAAGAATGGTGAATTTATTTCTGTAGAGACAATTGAATACGAAATTAAATATGAAGAATATCATGCTAAGTTAGTTCATATTAAAGATATTGCAGAAGATAAAAAACTAGAAGACACTCTTCAGGAAAGTGAAATAAAATTCCGCTCAATTTACGAGGTAATTCCTGTACCATTAATTATTTTACGGTTAGAAGACGGCATCATTTTATATGCCAATTCAGAATTACTAAAAATAGTTAATTGTGGATTAAAGGATTTAATTAATTGCCCAATTTCTGATTTATACTATGATCATACTTCTCAAAAACAAGCAATTTTATCTGCCCTGAATCAAGATGAATTACTGCAAAATTACGAATTACTACTTCAGCGAAAAGATGGTAGTTATTTCTGGGCGATCGCATCATTTCAATATTTAACTTTTCAGGGAGAATCGGCAATATTAGCTGTATTCTCAGACATCACTTCCCGGAAGGAAACTGAACTAGCTTTTAAGGCTCAAGCGGAACGAGAACAATTAATGCGAACTGTGTCTGAGCGGATTCGCCAATCTTTAAATTTACAAGATATTCTCAATACTACAGTTGAAGAAGTACGGAATTTACTCAAAGTTGATCGGGTTGTAGTTTATCAGTTTGCTGCTGATATGAGTGGCAAAATTGTTGCGGAATCTGTGGGAGAAGGATGGACAGTGGCTTTAGGAGTGACAATTAAAGATACTTGTTTTCAAACAGGAGGAGCCGTAGCTTATTACCAAGGACGAAAACGGGCGATCGCCAATATTTATCAAGCTGGATTAACTGATTGTCATCTTCACTTATTAGAACAATTTGAAGTCCAAGCTAATTTAGTCGTGCCGATTTTGCTAAAAATAGATGAGGAAAATACTGGCTCATCTTTGTGGGGTTTATTGGTGGCGCACCAATGTTCTACTAGCCGTGATTGGGAAGAAAATCAATTAGACTTGCTGGATCAACTTACAGTGCAGATTGCGATCGCCATTCAACAATCTAGCATATTTCACAAAGCCCAAAACGAGTTAGCAGAAAGACAAAAAGCGGAAATTAACTTAAAAGCTGCATTAGTAGAAAAAGAAGTTTTATTAAAAGAAGTTCACCATCGAGTTAAAAATAACTTACAAATTGTATCCAGCCTCTTACAACTCCAGTCTCAAACAATCAAAGATCCAGAAATTAGCCGGGTTTTCCAAGACAGCCAAAATCGCATTGACTCCATTTCGCTGATTCATAAAAACTTATATCTAGCCCCCAATATAGGTATACTGGATGTTCCCGACTATGTGGAAAATCTCGTCACCAGTATCCTGATTTCTTATCAAATAGAACCAAGTAAAATTTACCTAGAAACTCACATAGATCCAGTTAACTTAAATGTTGATCAAGCCATAGGCTGTGGGCTAATCATCAACGAATTATTATCCAATTGCTTTAAACACGCCTTTCCTGGTCAAAAAACAGGTAAAATTACTATTGATTTACGTGGTATCGGTAACGACGTTGAAATGATAATTCAAGATAATGGCGTTGGTTTACCAGATAACCTAGATTGGAGTAGTGCTGATTCTTTGGGTCTTTCATTGGTTTATGACTTAGTGATAGAACAACTAGAAGGTAGCATTACTGTAGAACGTCATCATGGCACAGTGTTTAAAATCCAGTTTCCCTGTCTAACCTTGCAGCACAATGGATCAAGTGAGAATTTTAGTTGTTGAAGATGAAGTGATTGTAGCCAGAACCATTGCTAATCAACTTACTCAGTTAGGATATATGGTTACGGGTAAGGCTTCTTCCGGGGAAGTGGCGATCGCTAAAGCATTAGAGACTAAGCCACAACTAGTATTAATGGATATTATCCTCAAAGGTAATATGGATGGAATTGCAGCAGCAGCTTCAATTCGGGACCAGTTAGATATTCCCGTAATTTTCCTGACTGCTTACGGTGACGATCAGACTTTACAACGTGCAAAACTCACTCAACCCTTTGGATATGTAGTTAAACCATTCACTGCTAAAGATTTAAAAATAGCTGTAGAAATCGGTTTATTAAAACACCAACTAGAACAGGATCTGCGCGAAAGTCGGGACAAATTAGCCACCCTGTTAAACTCCATGAGTGATGCTGTCATTGCAACCAATGAGCAAGCCGAAGTTACATTTATGAATCCTGCGGCTGAATTAATCACTGGTTGGCAACAAGCAGATGCTCAAGGAAAAGATATATCCATAGTTTTTAACATTGTCGATGAAATTACAGAAACTGAACTAGAAAACCCAGTAGTCAAAGTCCTGAGAGAACAAAAAGTTATTTATTTAGGAGAATTTACATCTTTAATTACTAAAAATGGTCAAAAAGTTCCGATTGGGGATAGTGCTTCCCCCATTATGCGACGCTCTGACACAATAGATGGTGTCGTTGTGGTTTTTTGGGATCTTAGTCAACGTCGTCAAACAGAATTTTTGGAGAGAGCCTTAAATCAAGAGCGAGAACTCAACAATCTTAAATCTCTATTTATCTCTACAGTTTCTCATGATTTTCGGAATCCCCTAACTGTAATTCAAACCGCAGTCGAACTCCTAGAAATCCAAGGAGATACCATCACACCAGCCAAAAAAAGTACCTACCTCCAGAGAATTAAAGGTGCTGTGGAATCCATGAAACAATTAATGGAAGATGTATTGTTTATGGGTAAGTCAGATGTGGGCAAACTAGAATGTGATCCCCATCTAGTCAATTTAGACAAACTATTTAGAGAATTTATTGAAGAATTTTCTTTAATTAGCCATGATAGAAATGAAATTATATTTACCTGTAAAAGTCAATTCACAGATGCTTTAATAGATGAAAAACTGTTACATTATATATTTCTGAATTTACTTTCTAATGCAGTTAAGTATTCTCCTCCTAATCAAAATATTCAAGTAAATTTAACCTGTGATGTCACAGAAAATATAGTCAAATTAGAGATTCAAGACCAAGGAATTGGGATTCCCGAAGTAGATCAACGGCGATTATTTGAATCATTCTATCGAGCCTCGAATGTGCATTCCATCCAGGGTACAGGACTAGGATTAGTGATTGTTAAAAGATGTGTGGAAACTCTCCAGGGTGAAATTAGTTTCAGTAGTGAAGTTGGTGTGGGTACAACATTTACAGTCATGTTTCCCCTTAATTATTCTGTCGGACACCATCCACCACAGGCGTAACTTGTTCACCAGAAAAGGGATTTGTACCACCACTCCAGTTAAAGTCACTAATCCGGATGCTAAAACCGCCTAATTCTAATACTGGGTTATAACGCAAAGTTAGTCCATAGGTGCGGCGGCTATATTCTAAAATATAATCTGTGCTAGTTTCTTTACCAGTGTCTAAGTTAATTGCTGTTTGAAAACCCAAACGCAATGGCCCGTAAATCTGCTGTGAGATTCCCGCACCTAACACTTTGTTATCAACGGAACGATCAAACAAAAACGGTGATAAGCCACTATTGAAACCCTGAGAATAAGTGACATTAAAAGCAGTGTAATCCAGGTATGGACGGGAAAAATTACCAAATTGTCCGATTAAGCCGATTGAACCGGTCAGGGTACTTTGATTTTCATTATTAGTATAATAACTACTTGTACCTGTGAGACTAGCCACGGTTTGCACGTAAGGGACAACAGGATTTGGTGTGTACTTTAATCCCTCAGTGGCGGTAGGTGGTAATGGTTCACCCTGCCAAAGTAAAAAGCCCCGACTCAGGCTGGCAGTACCTTGGAAGCGTCCCAGAGATATCCGATTATTTGTGCGGTCTGGTTCTAGTAAGTCTAGGCGGTCAGTGTTGGCGTTAATATATTGTACGCCTGCTTGATAGTTAAGGTTAATACCAGTATTACCTAAAGGAATCACAGGAGAGCTAATTAAACCGCCAAGACTACTTTGGACAGTTTGAAAACCGAGAGTACCATTGTATAGGCGATCGCGGTAACTATATTCCAAATTTAAAATGTGGGGATTGACATCGCCTAAAGCGTGGCGCATTCGCAAACTTCCCCGCAAATTTTCCTCAACCTGACTTAAATCAAAACTAGTTAATTCCCCAGCCCCTTCAACTGTTGTCCGTGGATTTAAAACCGCATTTACACGGGTTGTAACTCCAAATAAACTTGCTAAATCACCTGTACCTTCTTGTAAGGCTTTCTGCACAAAGAATTGTGGCGTAATTCGCCAATTTGTCTGTTCATTATCTACGGGGGTGAAGCCTCTTTCTAGAAACAACCCACCACGGCGATCGCCATCAAAACCCGGAGAAACAAAAAATGGTGAAGCATCCCGTTCAAAACGGTCTATAGTCTGTCTATCTACCGGAATGGGAATAGAAAGTTTTTGGTCAAATACTAAACGCTGTCCCCGCGTAGTAATGGTTTCAACTAAAGGAGATTCCTGGGTAGCAGTAACTTGAGAAGCACGTAACTCTAACTCTGGAGGTGAAAAGGGATCATTAGTAATCCGCACATCCTCAGCTTGCCAGCCTCGCGGATAAAATTCAATCCGTTCTGCTTCAAATCGCAGTCGCCTGACTTGACCGCCATTTTCAGGCGTAGGTACGTTACTTGTTGGTGTACCACCTAAAGTAAAATCAACACCCCCAGGACTACTGATTCCAGTCAGAGGTTGATTTCTTCTGACGCGATCGCTTAAAGGACTCTGAATTTGACTAGGTATCACATCACTAGCCGAAAAAGCCAAATCTCTTTGGGCTGAGGGGACAAAAATTTCCCCACTGCCGTTTTCTATTTCCCCATTATCTTGGATGAAATTATAGCTAAACCGTTCCCCTCGCAACACTTGATCGCCTCGTGTTAAGGCCACATTCCCAGACCCCACAGCGATCAAATTATCTAAATTCACCTGCAAGCGATCGGCATCTACCACAGCCCCATCAAAGCGCACCACAACATTACCTTCTGCGGTAATAATCTGCCGTTCTGCATCATACTCCTGCCGATCTGAGATCACCTCTACAGTTCTTTGTCGTACAGGCGGCGTAGATGTGGACTCTTCAACTGCTGGGAGGCGTGACTTAAATTCTATAGTTGCAGGGCCAGTATTTTCCTGACTAGATTCACGTGACTTAAACTCTAAAGTATTTTCTACCGGTTGAGAACTCCAGACATCATCTTCCGCCACCGAAATATTGATACTATCCGGAAATTGTTCTATGGAAACATTACTAACCGCCCCCTGTGGAGTTTCTTTCTCCGCTAGGACTTGCACCTGATTTCCACTGCTAGAATCACCCACACTCTGGGGACTCCCCAAACTCGCAGCACTCTGAGAACCCCTCAAAGGCGAAAATTCTGGCGGGAAAATTTCCCCACTACTATCAGGCGGAATTGACAAACTGAAAACAGCTTGATTTTTTTCCACTTGAGGAATTTGTGATACCACCAAGAACTTTTGTTGATCCCTTTCGGTATTAGTTTCACTCCTGAAAATTGCCGGAAATTGACTATCACTAACAGAAGAAACAGAGTTTTCTGATGGTATCGGTTCAACAATTGGTTGTAATGCTGGCGGAATGGAATGAAGCATATCTGGGCAAATCAAGCTAACAAATAGCCAAGTAGTAGCCGGAAGGATGAATAACACCTTTTACCTTCCGACTTTCGCTGTTTGCCTAAACATAACAGACTGCTCAGGAAGGAGGTTTAATGTTGTCCGTCTTCCGGCAGTTGTGCATAATTGATCAGAATCCTACTCTGAATCTCGCCGTCCGGGGTTACGGGCTGGATCGTTCGACAAGAATCCGAACACAAAAATAGCCACAAAGAACGCAACAACAATATAAACAGCGATTTTTAAAGTCACCATACAAATATCTCCAAAGGGTGTGAGAAAAAACTGTCTCTTTTACTATCGGCCATACATAAAATATAGCTACCTTATATTACCGAAATCTCGTCCCTTTTTGAGATGACTTTGCTTAATACACCTTAGCTGTTTTTCGCTCTTACTCCAGAGACGTTAACTAACAACAGAAGTTTCCCCTAAAAGTCACCAAGACTATGATGCTACCAAATCTTTGCTGACTCGACTTCTAATCACTCGGACAGGGGAACCGACAGCCACAGAATAGGGAGGAATATCTTTATTTACCACTGATCCCGCACCAATCACACTACCCTTACCGATAGTCACCCCATCCAAAACCGTTACTCCATGACCTAGCCAACAGTCATCTTCAATCACAATTCCCTGACGAGTTACCCCTTGAAATTTTATCGGCTTTGTTAGGTCTGCAAATTTGTGGTTATTGGCATATATTCCCGTATGGGATGCGATCATACAATGCTTACCAATTTTGATATTTCCAGGGCCAGCAATACAAACATCAGGAGCGATAAAAGTTTCATCATCAATAAATATAGAAGTGTCATCTAAACACCCAATATCAACATAACGCTCCAAAGCTACACCATTACCCAAACAAATTTTATTATTTTGGTGTCCTTGGGCATCCATTCGCACACCCTTAAAAATAAACACCCCATCACCAAGCTCAATTCCAGAAGTTCCCAGAAATTCCACCCCATTTTGAATATAAATAGGTTTACCCATCCTCGCAAAAATCTGACGGTATCCTAGACTTCGTAATTTTGGCCCCAGGGCAAGTGTGGGAATTTCTCCTAGTAAAGTAGTAATTAATAATTCTTGTAATCGCTGCAATTTTGAGTTATATCGCTTGTTATTCATAATGCAAAATCTCTTTGTTGTTCAAAATCTTCAAAACTGAAGAACAATATTTGGGAAATATTGGCAGTAGCACATATAGCAGTTCCCATGCTCGTGAGGTACAAAGTTTTTTAGTTTTAGGGAACAGGGAACGGGGAATAAATTGGTGTGTACTTCATCAGAGTGGGAAAGGCTATATACTGGTATTTTAAAATTACCAATTCACTGATTTTCATACACAACGATTCCATCACATTTACCCAATTAGGAATAGAACCACTAAAATTAAATAGGTAAATTTTGCATCAAACCTAATCCAAATTTTCGGCATTTTTCGGCGGGTTTATCCCTCATTCTGTTCAGGATAAAATTTAAGAAATGAAGGTACTATAAAAATCTAGTCCGCCTAACAATGACTTACTATCAATCAGCAAATTAAAGGAGCTTTTTCAATGCAAACAAATTCTTACTATTTTCACTGGCTTACTTGAAAATATCCTCTCGTTTTACCAATTTATCAAACATAAGCCAGATTGATATTCTATGAAAATTCTTATTCCAAAAAATCAAACTCAGGGTGGAGTTTCACCAACTTCAGCCATCACATTCAAATTAACCATCGGTGCAAATAAATAAGCACTGCCACGATTGCAATGACGACTTTCTCGCAACAAATTTTTAAAAGACGCGGCGCTCATCATGTTACACATCAATGATTTATAGGCAAGCTAAATAACAACTGTAATTATGTTAATTATTTTTCGTGATAGTTTTTTAAGCTTAACACATTTCTTTAAAAGCGAAGCACTTTTATTGAATAAGTTTTTCCTATTATTGATGTATCTCTATTAAGTTCAGAATAAACCTACATAATTAATTGGATAATAATTAGCAATATATATAGGAATCATATTTGATTTCTGAAAAACACGTAGGGTGCTGTATAGCCCAAGGGGCATGGCTCCGCTAAAGCGAAGCGTAACGCACCATCCTGAAAGCCTTTCGTGCGTTACGACGTTCCGTCTAACACACCCTACAACACCTAGATTTTTTCAATAATCAAACCGTAGTCCTATATATTGAATTTCTGCATAACTTAACTATTGATTATTTGGAGAGTATAATCTTTTACTAAGCTTATACAAACGATAATTATATTAACTAATTTTTTGAGGATTAATAATGTACTTATACCAAAATACATTTTGTGGAAAAATATCATCAATTAGTCAAGTTAATTTGATATTAAAAATGTTGATCATCACTACCTATAACTATCTGGGTTCAGTATTTTACAAGTATAAAATTCAAGCAATAGCATCTGTAGTGCTGTAAAATTAGCACAAAAAGGGGTCACTCACAATTAATGTGGTTTAATTTTTATATACTTTGAGGAATCATGTAAATCATTATAAATAATATTAACTTTCATCACCTTGACATATATTTCAGGATGCTACAAAGATAATTTAATTTTACATTGAATAAAAAATAAATATTCAATCTTAATTACATCTAAATACAGCAATAAGAACACACAGATTTTTTACTTAATCGCCATGAGAATTGATATCGGATTATACTTAAAAGTTTTGGGGAAATATAATAAATTCGCCGACACTCTTAGCAAAGGTTTTTTCTGTTTAGTTGAGGCTTCCAGTCGCTAGTTATACATGAGACTTGACAAACATCATCCAATCACAAACTAGATATTAGATAACAGCATGAATTGCTTATACACGCAATTACAAATATAAGAAAAAAGCAGTTTTATACGAGATATAACTGGGAGAATTTATGTTTGGTAAATCCTTAGAAAAAAGTATATCTCTAGATTATGCTGAATATAGATACGATTGATACTTATTTATGAATTTTTTTATTACATTTCATGCTCTAGAGTAAATCATACCAACTTAAAAGGAATTTAGAACCAAAACAGATGATGAAAACCTTGCAATTAAGGAGTTTCAAGGCTTTTTCCATATCCTTGCGATATCTGATATAATTTCTGACTTTGGTCGTGGGGGTAAAAAAAGTTGCATATAGGCTTTTTAGCTAAAGACTCCAGCATAATCAGGATTTATTTATATTTGTTTAACTTTTAGCTGATAGACCAAGAATGAAATTTTAATATACTAAGTAAATACTTGAGGGTAATCCATAGACTTAAAAATTCCCTTGGTGTAAACTTTATCAGCGATGTCAGAAATAATTTTTGATGCTGAAAAAGCCATCGTAATTTTACAAACACAGTAAAAAGAATTGGCGACGGTGGGTAGACAGCAAGAGATACCTCAGAAATAGCCAAAATTCAACTTGGAGTTTTATCAAAATTATGCAGCCAATTCGTACATTTAACGTTTCCCCTTCCTTACCATCACGGCTGGAACCTCTGAGGAAATTAGCATATAACTTGCATTGGGATTGGAATGTTGAAAGTAAAGATTTATTCCGTCGTTTAGACCCGGAACTGTGGGAGTCTAGCCATCATAACCCAGTGTTAATGCTAGGTACTATCAGTCAAGCGCGGTTATTAGAAGTTGTGGAAGATGAAGGCTTCCTCGCGCAAGTGGACAGGGCGGCGCGCCAGCTAGAAGATTATTTACAAGAACGTACTTGGTATCAGAAACAACGTCACCAAGAACCCAAGGAATGTTACGCCTATTTTTCGGCGGAATTTGGACTTGTAGATTGTTTACCAGTTTATTCTGGGGGTTTAGGTGTTCTTGCAGGGGATCACTTAAAATCTGCAAGTGATTTGGGTTTACCTCTTGTGGGTGTGGGTTTATTGTATCAACAAGGATACTTTGCTCAGTACCTGAATGCAGATGGTTGGCAACAAGAACGTTACCCCATCAATGATTTCTATAATATGCCTTTGCATCTGGAGCGTAATCCTGATGGTTCGGAATTACGAATTGCGGTAGATTATCCAGGGCGCAAGGTTTACGCCAGAGTTTGGCGCGTACAGGTGGGAATGGTGCCACTGTATATGCTAGATACCAACATTGAACCTAATAATCCTTACGACCACGATATTACGGATCAGCTGTATGGTGGTGATATCGATATGCGTATCCACCAGGAAATTATGCTGGGTATTGGTGGTGTACAAATGTTGAAGGCTCTGGGTTATGATGTGACTGCTTATCACATGAATGAAGGCCATGCGGCTTTTTCGTCTTTAGAACGTATCCGCATCTTAATTCAGGAAGCCGGATTGAGTTATGATCAAGCTAAACAAGTGGTAGCCTCTAGCAATATTTTTACTACTCATACGCCAGTACCCGCCGGGATAGATTTGTTCTCTCCTGACAAGATTCTCTATTATCTGGGGTACTATGCGGATATTTTTGGCTTGCCTAAAGAGCAGTTTTTAGGGCTGGGGCGAGAAAATACTGGTGATTTATCTGCACCTTTCAGTATGGCGGTGTTGGCGTTAAAGATGGCAACATTTTCTAACGGTGTGGCACAGTTACATGGTGTGGTATCACGGCAAATGTTTCAGGGTTTATGGAAAAAGGTACCGGTGGAAGAAGTACCAATTGCGGCAATTACCAATGGTGTTCATGCACGTAGTTGTGTGGCTAAGTCAAATCAGGAGTTGTACGATCGCTATTTAGGCCCCAATTGGTCATCAGCAGCACCAGATAGCCCTTTGTGGGATCGGATTGATACGATCCCCGATGAGGAATTGTGGCGCAATCACCAACGCTGTCGCTTAGATATGGTTGTCTATGTTAGAGAACACTTAGTAAAGCATTTGCGCGATCGCGGTGCGTCAGCTGCGGAAATTCACCAAGCCCAAGAAGTTCTCGATCCCAACGTTTTCACCATTGGCTTTGCACGACGTTTTGCCACCTACAAACGCGCTACCCTGTGGATGCGTGATTTAGATAGAATCAAGCAGATTTTGCTGAGTAACAAAAATCGCAAAGTGCAATTTGTGATCGCTGGTAAGGCTCACCCTAAAGATATTCCAGGAAAAGAATTGATCCGTGATATCAATCACTTTATTACTGAACAAAACTTGGAAAAACAAGTGGTGTTTGTGCCTAATTATGATATCCACATTGCTCGCTTGATGGTAGCAGGTTGTGATGTCTGGTTAAATACCCCTCGTCGTCCCAGGGAGGCTTCCGGTACTAGTGGGATGAAGGCGGCTATGAATGGGTTGCTAAATTTAAGTGTTCTTGATGGCTGGTGGGATGAGGCTGATTATGTCCGGACTGGTTGGTCAATTGGACATGGTGAAAATTACGATGATCCTAATTACCAGGATGAGGTGGAGGCTAATGCTCTTTATGAGTTGTTAGAGAAGGAGGTTGTGCCTCTGTTCTATGAATATCAGGATGTTGATGGCTTGCCCAGGTCATGGATTGCTAAGATGAAGGATGCTATTCGCTTGAATTGTCCTTTCTTTAATACAGCGCGGATGGTGGGCGAATATGCTCAACGGGCTTATTTTCCGGCTAGCGATCGCTATCATGTTCTCACTGCTGATAATTACGCTCCAGCGAAGGAGTTAGCCAGTTGGAAATCTAAACTCAGCGCCAAGTGGTTTAATATCAAGGTCAAAGATATTGATGTATCCACAGATGCTGATATTGAGGTCAACCAAAGTGTTGCTGTCAAAGCCAAGGTTGATTTAGCGACTCTGACTAATGATGATGTCCGGGTGGAGTTATACCAAGGTACGATTGATGCCAATGGTGAAATTGTCAATGCTATACCTGTGGTGATGGATTACCAAGGACAAGATACAGATAACTTAAGTGTTTACACTGCTAATATCACGTATACGGCTTCTGGTTTACAAGGTTTGTCTCTGCGTGTTCTACCCCAGCACCAACATTTGTCTAGTCCTTATGAGCCAAGATTAATCGCTTGGGCTGAATAGGGAAGAAGCAGGGGAGCAGGGCGCAGGGCGCAAGGGTAAAGAAAATTTTCCCTCCTATTCCCCACTCCCCACTCCCCACTCCCCACTTTTCTCAGGGATGACTATGTAGCCGGTGGTGCGATCGCCTAATACTAAGTTATGTTGTTCTCCCCAATACCACCAGTGGGCTGCTACATACGCACAAATTAAGCTGTCTAGTTTGTCTTCGTATGCTTTGAGTGCTGCACCTGTGGTAGGGATTTCGGAATTAAACGAACCACAGAGGCGCAAAGTACACAGAGAGGGAGTCAGGGTGGGGAGAATATCGAGAATATAATTTTGCAGTTTAATTAATTCTAAGCGACGCTCATTGATGCGTCCTTTTTTATATTTGAGGATGCGTTTTAAGTTGAATAAGTTAACTATGGCTGGATGGGGAAAGACTTCTATTTGATATCTACCTGGTTTTTGGGGATTAATTGTGGGTGCGTGGGCAAATCCCCGCAATTCTAGTTCTAAACCAAAGTTGATTGTGCGTTCTGCAAAGGGTAAGTTTTGATTAGCTGGGTAGCATCCGGCGTGATATTTGCCAAAGTATTTGTGTGTGAGTTTGTCCGGTAGACGACTTCCAATAGCGTTGGGGATCAAGGTAGGCGCGTCTACAGCAATTATGCCTGGTTCTTCTGGTGAGACATTTTTATCTATCCATGTCAGGATGTCTGCAATCAATTCTAGACGGTCTAAATCTAGGATTTGCAGTTGTCCTGCGATTAATTCTAAGCAGCACAAGCCGCTTGGTTGCGATTTCCAGCCTAAATCAACACCGATAAATTTCATGAATGTTATGAGTTAAAATAATGGGAAGTATATCCTAATCTGCTTCACATAAGAATAATTAACTTTGTATTCTGAATGGGGAGATTGATTCAACACGAATCGCCAGATTTCACCTCATGCAAGGTTTAATTCGTTGGTTTTTGCCTAATCTATCCTTAACTTAACTGTATTGAAATATATCTCTTTTAAAATTTGAGAACATTATAATATATCAAAAGACTTTTGATGCGTGTTATTAGCAAAAGAATACTTAGAGAATTTTGGGAAAAACACTCGCAAGCGGAATCAGGACTTATATTATGGTATCAGCGATTATCTGATTCTGAAGTGCAAAGTTTTAATGATGTCAGAAAAATTTTTTCATCAGCAGATTTAGTTGGCAACTTTACCGTCTTTAATATTAAAGGTAATAATTACCGACTCATAACCTATATAGATTACGAGTATCAAATTTTATTTGTACGTGCTGTACTTACACACGCTGAATACGACAAGGAGAATTGGAAAAATGACGAGTGGTTTAGAAACTCCTAGTAGCTACTATATAGAGCTAATGACCACATTTCCTCCCCGTCCAATTACTAATGATGACGATTTAATTGCTACCCAATCTCGAATTAATGGGATTCTGGATCAAGGAAATCTCACACAAGATGATCGAGACTATTTAAAAGTTCTTGCTACTCTGGTTTATGACTATGAAGAAAGTCATGAATTAATCCCTACTCTTCAAGGTGTTGAATGTCTCCAAGCATTATTGGAAGAATCTAATCTACAACCTCAAGATTTAGCTGACATCTTAGAAAGTGAGTCAACAGTTCTAGATATTTTAAATGGCAAACGCCAATTAACAGCAATAGAAATTCAAAAGTTGGCAAATTTTTTCCAGATTTCACCTACTTATTTAGAAATTTCTCCTGGAAAATGTCAAAATTGAATGAGTTTTGTAACCGCCACTTTACAGAGGGCGAATTTGAGATAAATTAAGTTGAAATTTATGGGCAAGCAGCGTATTCTTTCTGGAGTTCAACCAACGGGTAATTACCATCTGGGTAACTACTTGGGAGCTATTCGCAACTGGGTAGAAGGTCAGAGCGAATACGACAATTACCTCTTTGTGGCTGATTTGCACGCCATTACTGTACCACACGACCCCAAACTGTTAGCGTCTAATACCTATACCCTGGTGGCGCTTTATCTGGCTTGTGGTCTGGATTTAAATCACTCTACTATTTTTGTGCAATCTCACGTCTCTGCCCACAGTGAACTTACCTGGTTGTTTAATTGCATTACACCTTTAAACTGGTTGGAAGACATGATTCAGTTTAAGGAAAAGGCGATTAAGCAGGGTGAAAATGTGAATGTCGGCTTGTTGGACTATCCTGTGCTGATGGCTGCTGATATTTTGCTGTATCAAGCTGATAAAGTGCCAGTAGGTGAAGACCAAAAGCAACATTTGGAACTGACAAGAGATATTGTTAACAGATTTAATCACCAATTTGGTAAACCTGACCAGCCTGTGATTAAGTTACCAGAGCCTTTAATTCTTAAGGAAGGGGCAAGGGTAATGAGTTTGGCGGATGGTACACGCAAAATGTCGAAGTCTGATCCGTCTGATTTAAGCCGAATTAGTTTACTAGACCCACCAGAGCAGATTCAATATAAGATTAAGCGTTGTAAAACTGATCAGGTTCGGGGTTTGACTTTCGATGATCCGGAGCGTCCAGAGTGTAATAACTTGTTAAGTCTGTATATGCTGCTGTCTGGAAAGAAGAAGGAAGAGGTCGCAGCAGAATGTCAAGACATGGGCTGGGGACAATTTAAGCCATTGTTGACAGAAACCACAATTAATGCTTTAAAACCAATTCAGGAAAAATACCAGGCGTTGATCGCAGATCAAGCTTATCTCAATTCTGTGTTGCGGGATGGACGGGAGAAGGCTGAGGCGATCGCCAATCAAACTTTGACACAGGTAAAAACTGCGTTGGGCTACACTCTACCTCTTTAAGGGTTTCGCTTTTGGGCATAATTCGTTATAGCCTGGAAGGAAACCGAAACATTAATGTTATGCAGGATACCCAAAATCCCACAGTTTTAAATTCATTTCGTCGCGCCGCACAAGCAGGCGAGTTTTTAGTTACCGCCGAGGTAGCACCCCCAAAAGGGGTAAATGTCACACAGATGATTTCAATGGCGGCGACCCTTAAGGGGAGGGTTCATGCCGTCAATATTACCGATGGTAGCCGCGCTGTATTGCGGATGTCTTCGTTGGTAGCCTCAGTTTTTTTGTTACAAAATGGGATTGAGCCGATTTGTCAGATGGCTTGCCGCGATCGCAATAGAATTGGTTTACAAGCTGATTTAATGGGCGCTCATGCCTTCGGTATCCGCAACATTTTAGCTTTGACTGGCGACCCGGTGAAAGTAGGTGATCATCCCCATGCCAAACCAGTATTTGATTTGGAATCTGTACGACTGCTACAACTAATTCGCAAGATGAATCAGGGCGTTGATTGTAATGAGCAGCCTTTCCCCGATGGTGCTACTGATTTATTTGCTGGTGCGGCTGTCGATCCCCAGTCTCCTAGTTGGTCAGGTTTACAAAAGCGATTTGAACGGAAAATCGAAGCCGGAGCGCAATTTTTCCAAAGTCAAATGATTACAGATTTTGAACGTCTGGAAAAGTTTATGGATACCATCGCCACTAGTTACAATAAGCCGATTTTGGCTGGGATTTTTCTGTTAAAGTCTGCCAAGAATGCTCAGTTTATTAATAAGTGTGTTCCTGGTGTCAATATTCCCCAACACATTATTGATAGATTAGCCCAAGCCAAAGATCCCCTTCAGGAAGGAATGACAATTGCTGCCGAACAAGTGGTAATGGCGCGACAATTATGTCAGGGTGTCCACATCATGGCTGTGAAACGGGAAGATTTGATTGCGCCAATTTTAGATTTAGCGGGAATGACACCAGTGCATTAGGTGCTACCCCCGTAAAAGTGCGATCGCATTTCCTCTTGATTCCGGGTGATGCGATCGCCCTTCATTAAAGATTAAATCTCTACTGATCCGGTTTGCTAGAGAAAGCATTGAAAAAGTATCACGATACTTAAAAGTATCTCAACCGTGTTTCTCCTATTACCTAAAGGGGATGGTTTGACCGCCATGCCACAGATATTCTGATGAAACTAAATGTTATCCCGGAATAAATCCAGTGAATCACCTGCAATTTTGCTAAATTTAAGCAGATTTTTGGTTACAGTCAGTCGTCAACCCCTAACAAAACGAGTATGCTGTAGAAACCATATTAGAGCTATTGCCCCTATGAAGACTCGTAAACATTATCAAGGTTGATATGGAAAACTGAGTTTTAGTCTTCTGCTATCAAAAATTATTGGTAGCTGGTAGATAAGTTTTATGCAACGGAGATCATACCAAGTTGAAATTACGCGCCATCGCCTCGGTGTATTCTGGACAATCAATTAGTGGAAAAATTATTCCCTTGACTGGATAGGATTAACCGGGTGTAATTGATGTCCACGGCATTAAAGATTCGCGCTGCTATTCCACCGTGGATTCAGTTAGTAGAGATTGGAGAGCCAAAATTTCTATGCCTTCAGATGCTGAACTCTCTTTGGAGGCCGGTTTAGTTGCCCTCAAACAAGGAAATTACAAAACTGCGATCGCCAAACTTATACCTGTAGCTAGTAATCAAGAAAATCCTAACGCTAATTTACAGGCACGAGTTGGTTTAGTCATGGCTTACGCACGCGTTGGGCAAATCCGCCAAGCCACCATCCTATGCCAAACTCTGACTCGCAGCCAAAATACACAAGTTCAAGAATGGGCTAAAGTTGCCCTCTCACACTTGACAAAGCGCAAAAAAAACACCAAAACAGCCACAAATTCATCAAGCGGATTTGTCGCTTTTGAAAATTCTCGAAATACTCCATCTACAAATAAAGTACCAGAAGCTACAAGAGATCACAATTCATCTGCCGCAAAATCAGGTAACTTACAAAACCCCAACATCCCATCAGGTGAGTACCGCAACTTGATGGAATCAGCACCTGCTAGCACAACAGGAAGTTTTTCGGATTCCAGTAGTTATGGAACAGCGCCATCATCCAATATTTATTGGCGACAGGCAAAACGTGCCAAAGTTTGGCAGCCACTGCGTAAGCCTAACTTAATTCCCTTGCGGTTGCTCACAATCGGTACATTCATAGCTGTATTTTGGGTACTGCGATCAATAGTTAATCTCGCAATGGGATTAATTAACTCTACTTTAGTAAAATTACCTTACCTACAGCCGATACAGTTTTTATACGGCAACCCCGACCCATTTTTATTGATAGCTTTATTAATAATCATGGGATTATCACCTTGGTTACTAGATTGGCTATTAGGCAAATTTTATCAACAGCGAGATTTGTCTCCAGAAGTTTTACATGGTTACAGTCGGGAAACAGCCAGGGTATTACAACGTTATTGTCAACAACGTCGCTGGAAGTCACCGAAACTACGCATTCTACCTATAGCTGCTCCCATAGCACTGACTTATGGAAACTTGGCTCGGAATGCCAGGATTGTAGTCAGTCAAGGACTTCTGGAACAACTGGCAGATGATGAAATTGCTACTATTTATGGCACACAGTTAGGACATATTGCTCACAAAGATTTTGTTGCTTTGTCTCTGGTCTTGCTACTGACCCTACCAATTCATCGGTTATATCAGCAAATATCCACCTGGGGCAACAAAAAATCAGAGGGAATTTGGTATAAGCCAATTACTATTGTGGCTAGTGTGATTTATGGCTTTTGGTGTTTGTTGACTGGTGTTGGTTTATGGTTATCGCGGTTACGATTTTACTATAGCGATCGCCTCTCCTCCGAAATCACCGGTAATCCTAACGCTCTCACACGCGCCTTACTCAAAATTGCCATCGGCATTGCTGTTGACATTCAAAAATCAGAACAAACCAATTGGCATTTAGAAAGTTTAAATTTATTTATCCCAATCGGGTATCAGCAAAGCCTATCCTTGGGTAGTATTGCCGGAAAAATGCCCTTTGAATCTATCTTGACCTGGGATACTCTCCATCCCTATCGTCACTGGATGACTATCAATAACAGCCATCCTCTTATCGGCGATCGCATTCAACATCTGAATCAAATTTCCCGCCATTGGCATATAGACCCAGAACTAAATCTAACTAACAAATACACCCATCAGGTCAACCGGCAATCCTTCCTGTTACAAATCTCTCCCTTTTTAGGTATACCCCTGGGAGTGATGTTTGCCGGTCTTGGTTGGGGTCTGTGGCAAGCTGCTTTTGCTTTCAGGATGTTGAATTTAAAATGGATCTATGAAGATGGGAATTTTGTCATCGGTTCGGTACTAATTTGCTTTGGTATGGGTCTAGTGTTCCGGATGAATCGGTTTTTTCCCGACATCAAAACCCCTAATATCCAAGATGAACAAAACTTACCTAACCTACTAGCTCATCCCTCTGCCATTCCTATTGATAGTATTAGTGTCCGGCTAGCCGGTAAGCTATTGGGTCGCCGAGGTACAGGTAATGGCTTAGGACAAGATTTAATCCTTCAGTGCAGCACAGGATTAGTGAAATTACGTCACGTTGCTGCTTTAGGACAGTCAATTAATCCTCAAGACTTAATTGGTAGACAAATTATCGTTACAGGCTGGTTCCGTCGGGGAGCTACACCCTGGATTGATATTCACAAAGTAGAAACCCAAAGCGGTAAAAACATTTATAGTTCTCATCCCTTTTGGTCTACTTTTGTAGCCATTGCAGCACAGGTTTGGGGTGCAATCATTTTTCTCAGAGGCTAATGCTGCGAAAGAATGAGTCTTTGAATGATTTTTGGGTAATCAATTGTTCGGTTTTCTGTTTAGTAACCCTATCCCCTGAATGTAAAGAAAAATTGCACCTTCACTCCAATAATGTTAAATTTATTGATGAATTATTGACAAAAAAATTAACTTCCCAATGCCGCGCAGTTATCCAAAAATTAACCGATTCGTGCAAACTTATCCTTTTAATTCTCTCCATACAGTAGAAAATCCGCCAGCCATCGGCTGGTTTTTGTCTCTAATTCAGCAGTGAAGTGTACTTTATGCTACGATATTTTAATGCTATTGTGGAAAATGTATGTTCTGAACTAGCTACGCAGATGACACCGTGGTAATCTAAAGAATGGTATTTATTCCGCTAGCAAGGTTATCAAAGAAGATATTTACTTGAGCAAGCCAAGGCTTATAAATTTACGATTCTTAGAATTAAGGTGGTATTAGCTAGGCGTTGTATACGCTTTTGTATTAAACAAGC
This sequence comes from Nodularia chucula CCY0103, assembly GCF_963923915.1. Taxonomy (NCBI): domain Bacteria; kingdom Bacillati; phylum Cyanobacteriota; class Cyanophyceae; order Nostocales; family Nodulariaceae; genus Nodularia; species Nodularia chucula. The sequence continues at coordinate 134,701 of NZ_CAWUOL010000001.1, forward strand.
TTGATCCCAACGAAAAACTGTATTGTATAGGTTGACAGTTTGGAGTAAAAAATTTGGTTTACGGCAGTCTTGGTCAATAGCATCTATTTAACAGCCAAAGCCAAGTAATTATTTTCTTGCCTTGCCATGTTCGTTCAACTCTGGAGGTATAGTTCATGTCCGTTCGCCTATATATAGGTAATTTGCCAAAAGAAGAAATAGATCGTCAGGATTTACAAGCAGTTTTTGCCGAAGAAGGCGAAGCTGTGACTACAAAACTGATCAAAGACCGTAAAACTGGTAAATGCCGTGGTTTCGGTTTTCTTACAGTCAACAATGATGAACAAGCTGATCAAATTATTGAAAAGTATAATGGTCAATTGTTCAAAGAGACTCCCATCAAACTAGAGAAAGCATTACCCCGGACAAAGGGAGAAGAAGGTGAAGACCAAGCTCCTAAACCTGCCTCCAGTAGTGCTACTAGTCATCCGGCTCCTACTATCCAAAAAGAAGGTAGTCGTCGTGAAAAAAGCGGTAAAAAATCTCGCCGTGGTGGTGGCGGTAGTGTCCGGGAAACTAGCACAGGTGGTGACTCAGATGCAATTCGTCCAGATCCACGTTGGGCTTCTGAACTAGAAAAGCTCAAAGAGATGTTAGCGGCACAAACTACAAACTGAGTCTGTGGGGAATAGAACTGAAAACTGCAATTGTTCAGTTTCTAGGTTTTAATTCCCCTCTTTTGTGCGTTATTGCTACTTTTAGTGAAATTTGCCCAGATTTATAGCAACCGCCAAGGACGTTAGGACATAAGCTGATCATAAAAGTTAGATACCGAAAGGCTTTGGTAATTGATAACTATTGCATTGCTTCCCAAACGGTAAATACTTAACTATAGGACTACGGTTTGATTATTGAAAAAATCTAGGTGTTGTAGGGTGTGTTAGACGGAACGTCGTAACGCACGAAAGGCTTTCAGGATGGTGCGTTACGCTTCGCTTTAGCGGAGCCATGCCCCTTGGGCTATACAGCACCCTACGTGTTTTTCAGAAATCAAATATGATTCCTATATAAACCTTGAATTATTCATACTGCTCTATTTATATCGAAGTTTATCTATTACAAGTATTGGATATAAATATAATTTCTGGATGTATAAAGAAGTTGCAGAGAATTTTTGTGCAAATAACTATAGACCGCGTAGCCAATATCAGAAATTTTTTGACATAATTAAAATAAAATAAAGATTACAGTTCCTAAATAGTTGAGTTAAATTTGCGCGGCGAAACTTTGACGACACATTTCTAGAATTAGCAACACACAAAGTATGAACGCTATTACCGACAAACGTATTGCCTTAATTTCTGTTCATGGAGATCCGGCGATTGAAATTGGTAAAGAAGAAGCTGGCGGACAAAATGTTTACGTGCGTAATGTGGGTGAATCCCTAGCAAAGCTAGGATGGCAAGTTGATATGTTTACCCGCAAAGTCAGTGCAGAGCAAGAAACTATTGTGCAGTTGAGCAAAAATTGTCGTACTATCCGTTTAGAAGCAGGCGGTGTAAAGTTTGTGCCACGGGATGATCTGTTAGAATATATGCCGGAATTTTTGGATAATTTCCTGAAATTTCAAGCTGAGAATCAGATCACCTATCAGCTAGTTCACACCAACTACTGGCATTCTAGCTGGATAGGGATGCAATTGAAAAAAATCCAAGGTACTCAGCAAATTCATACTTACCATTCTTTAGGAGCCGTTAAGTACAATACAATAGAAACAATTCCCCTAGTTGCTAGTCAGCGATTGGCAGTGGAAAAACAAGTATTGGAGACAGCAGAAAGGATTGTGGCTACAAGTCCCCAGGAACAGCAACATATGCGATCGCTCGTTTCTACAGCAGGTGAGATAGATATCATTCCCTGTGGTACAGATATTCAGCGTTTTGGTTCTGTGAATGGCCATGCTGCTAGATTACAATTGGGAATTGCCCCAGAGACTAAGGTGGTGTTGTATGTGGGACGTTTTGATCGGCGTAAAGGCATAGAAACCTTGGTGCGTGCAGTTAACGAATCTCAGTTACGTGGCGATCAAAACCTGAAGTTAATTATTGGTGGTGGAAGCACTCCTGGTAATAGTGATGGTATTGAGCGCGATCGCATTGAGAATATAATTCAAGAATTGGGAATGACTGAATTTACCACCCTCCCCGGTCGTCTCAGTCAAGAAATATTACCCACGTACTATGCGGCGGCTGATGTTTGCGTGGTTCCCAGTCACTATGAACCTTTTGGACTCGTAGCCATTGAATCCATGGCCAGTGGTACACCTGTAGTCGCCAGTGATGTGGGTGGATTACAATTTACTGTGGTTCACGAAGTGACAGGTTTACTAGCACCGCCACAAAATATCGCCGCCTTTACAGCTGCTATAGATCGAATTTTGTTAAATCCACAATGGGGAGAGGAATTAGGTAAAGCTGGCAGAAACCGGGTAGAAAGTAAGTTTAGTTGGGATGGTGTCGCCACTCAGCTAGGTGAACTTTATAGCCAAATTTTGCAGCAAAAAGTCAAAGAACCAGCATTGCTTCAGTAGTACGTAATATAAATGTTGTGCAACCAGTTGACTATACGACCCTTACAGCTTCTTGTAGCGAACTACGCGCTCACTGGCTGCCATCTCGATTAGAACAAGTTTACCAGCGCGATCGCCACACTATTGCCGTAGCATTACGCACCCTCAAACAAAGGGACTGGCTAGAAATTTCTTGGCATCCCCAAGCAGCCCGTATCTCTATTGGCGAACCACCACCACGATTACCAGACACCTTCACCTTTAGCCAACAATTAGTACATCAATTGGGTGGTTTAGCCTTGGTGGACATTCAAGCGATCGCACCTTGGGAGCGTGTTGTAGATTTACAATTTGCCCGTCGTCCCGGAGAAGACGCACTCTACCATATATATGTGGAAGTGATGGGCAAATATAGCAACGCCATCCTCACCGATGCTAATAAGATGATCATCACAGCAGCCCATCAAGTTGGTCAGCATCAGTCTAGCGTCCGTCCCATTCAAACTGGACAACCTTATGAAATCCCGCCAAAACTAACTGGCCCCGTTCCCAGTTTAAGTGAATCCCCAGAACGCTGGCAAGAAAGGGTGAGCTTAGTACCAGGAGCCATCAAACGTCAATTATTAAAAAGTTATAGCGGCTTGAGTTCGGCACTGGTAGAGTCCATATTAGTAGCAGCAAATTTACCCCCAGAGATCACCACAGATCAACTCAGAGCAGAAGACTGGGAAAAGCTGTTTACCCGATGGCAAGAATGGCTACAAGCATTAGAACTAAGTAAATTTCAACCAGCTTGGACAGCAAAGGGTTATACTGTCATGGGTTGGGGCGCTGTTACACCAGAAACAAATATCCAAACTTTACTTAATCGCTACTATACTGACGAATTAAATCAGCAAGTTTTCGCTCAGTTACAGCATCAATTAAACCAGAAACTACATAATATTTTAGTAAAATTACGGAATAAAGCCGCCACTTTTTCCCAACGCTTGCAGCAATCAGATCAAGCTGATGAATACCGAGCTAAGGCTGATTTATTGATGTCTCACTTGCATAAATGGCAACCAGGGATGATAGAAATTATCCTGACTGATTTTGAAACAGAGCAGCCAGTGGCGATCGCCCTGCAACCAGATAAAAACGCCGTCCAAAATGCCCAAAAGCTTTACAAACAGCACCAAAAACTCAAACGCGCCCGTGCTGCGGTGGAACCATTGCTTTTTGATGTCAACTCCGAAGTTAGCTATTTAGAGCAAGTAGAAGCGGCGATCGCTCAGATAGAAAACTACCAAACAGCCGCAGATTTACAAGCTTTAGAAGAAATCCGCGACGAGTTAATTTCCCAAAAATATTTAGAAGATCCCGGATACCGCAGCCGCAGTAACAGCGAAACAGCCAGCACCAACTTTCATCGTTACCATACCCCCAACGGCTTTGAAGTTTTAATCGGTCGCAACAATCGCCAAAACGATCAATTGAGCTTTCGTGTAGCTGGAGATTATGATTTGTGGTTCCACGCTCAAGAAATTCCCGGAAGTCATCTACTACTGCGTTTAGAACCAGGAGCAGTTCCAGAAACAGTTGATTTGCAATTTGTCGCTAATCTCGCCGCTTACTATAGTCGCGCCCGTCAAAGTGAGCAAGTACCAGTAGTTTATACTCAACCCAAGCACGTTTACAAACCCAAAGGAGCCAAGCCAGGTATTGCTATTTACAAACAAGAGCGCATTCTCTGGGGACAACCGCAATGTGTAATTCGTAATTCGTAATTCGTAATGCCTCTTTTCCTGCGGAACGCTACGCGAACAGAGGAGCTTCGCTCTAAGCGCAGCTATGACGCAGGCTTTACGTAGTTCAAAGTCTCCCTTATCCTGGTTCTGCCTATTCCCCCTCCTGGTATTTTTATTTATTCTCCAAGATAGAGGTTGGTTTTGTTGGGACTTATCTTTTTTTAGAGATTTTTATAAAAAAATTGTGTTGACTGTTACAATATTGTTAAGAAAAGTTGCCCGTCAATTTTGGGAACGCGCAATTTAAGTTTCACTCCATGAGAAGACAACGCGGAAAAACATTTTTCAGGCCAGCTGTGGGAAGCTGGTCTTTTTCGTGGGCAGTCTGGGAGGTGCAGAGTGCAGAGTGCAGGGTGCAGGGGCGAAGATTGTTACTATCTAATCCCCAATCCCCAATCCCCAATCCCCAATCCCTTAGAAACTGAATCTAGTTCTCAGCGCACCAATCACGACATCATTATTATTGCTGTTATGGTCGGGTGATGTTAACCAAATGACACCGGGTGTAATGGTAATGTTATCGGTCAATTGATACTGGTAAAAAGCTTCAAGGTGATAGGAAGTATCCCTATCTGTACTCACTCCTGGGATGCTGGAACTAGTAACTCTGGGTTCTACACCAGCAATAATTCCAGCTAAGTTACCTCTTTTACCCAAATCAGGAAAGCCCAGGGTAACAGCGTAATTCCAAATTTCCGCCTCTCCGCGATCGCCTGTCAAGGCGCGGCTATTAGTATATCCAGCCCAACCACCTAATACTAGTCTTTCACTGATACCAATGGAGGCTTGGACACCGTAGGAATCGCTAGAAAATGCTTCACCATTCAAATCTGTGGTGGCTGCATTACTACCAGTCAGTAGTGGCTGTTTGTAAGAATTAATGTAAGTTAATCCTAACGCAATGCGATCGCTCGGTTTAATAGTTAACTGTGCTAAAGCACCGTAAGCACCATCAAATAAACCATTCTTCGGTGAGGGATCATTAGCTCCACCACTCAAATATCCTAAACTGAGTGCTAATCTATCGCCAAACTCCTGAGTTACCCCCAAACCCGCACCACCTATCTGGTTATAAATGGGGTTACGTGTACCAAAAGTTGACAAAGCCCCACTGCTACCATCACCGTCAAATATATTAACTGTACTAGTGATGTCATCTGCTGCGCCAGCATTAGCGATCGCAATTACCTCTGTTCTCGCACCCAAAGGAAACTTGTAAAACAGTGCATCTATCACAGCATTGGTAGTACCATCCTCACCAGCAAAAAATAAGTTACCCTCTGCTGTGCCAATATTAGGGCTAAGAATATTATTAGCTTGGATTCTCGTAAACAGGGTATCTTTCCCCGTAAAACTGGTAACAAATTGAATCCGTGTTCTCGTTCCCAGAGTCGTATTGTTATCAGTGATATCTTGATCATTCACCCTGTCACCACCCAAAACATCACTAATAACTGCCACCACTTCCCCTTGTAGTTTAGTAGTAGTGGAAAATCTATTAGCTTCCAATTCAGATGTAAGTGCTTCTAGCGAATCTACTCGTCCCCGTAATGTGGCTAATTCTGCGGAAAATTCTTCCTGTAACCTGACTAATGTGCCTAAATCTTGTTGTGACACCATATCGCTAGTAGCCGTAGCAATCAGTTCATTCACCCGATCTAGACAAGCATTCAAACCAGCCGCAAATTCATATCGAGTCAAAGCACGATTACCGCGATAAGTGCTATCAGGATAACCTGCAATACAACCATAACGTTCTACCAAAGACTGCAAAGCCTGAAAAGCCCAATCAGTAGGTTGCACATCTGATAACTGAGAAACCGAGGTAACTTGCGCCATTACCTCACCTTTCGTAAGGTTATCATCTGCAAATTTTGAATTATTTATTACTGATTTTACTGGTATTTCCCCTGAATAACCAGCAGGACTAAAAAAAAGCATAGCACCGCCTAGCATGGGGCTAAACACTAAGTATTTCCAGAATTTTTGCATTTCCTTCCTCACACTTAATTAATAGATTGCACTTAGCCACGGCATTTGAGAGAATACCTTTTGAAAAAAAAGTATTTCGCAAATATTAACAGAAGTTTAAGAATTTTGCTAATATCCCCAGGCGTAACTTTTATTGCATCCAGATGGAAATGAAGTATCTTATGAAACTTGTATAAAATCTGCTGTTATTTATACAAAATATTTTTTTGACAGCGATTGTGCGATAATAAGACTTATTCTATAATGTAGAATGAGTTTCATTCTCAATAAAAATTTAGAAAAACTAGGTCATGATCACTTTAGTTAGAGGAGAAAAATCGTGATTTGGAATCGTTTTCAACCTAAAAAACTCTCACCAAACCGAAGTATCCTGACTTTAATAGCTTTATTGACACTATCAGTCACTGCTGGCTGTAACGAATCAAACACAGATGTAGCAGAAAATTCAGCACAAACACCACAGGCACAAGAAGCAGTAGTCCCAGACAATACAACAGATAAAGTAGATGTTGTAGCTACAATTTTGCCTACTTATTTATTTACTAAGGCAGTAGCAGGAGAAGCAGCAAATGTATCAATTATTGTCCCACCAACTGCCGATGCTCATGATTATCAATCAACACCTGATGATGTCAAAGCTATTTCTAACGCCAGTATTTTAGTGAAAAATGGTTTGGGAATGGAGGAATTTCTGGACGATACCATCAAAAATGCCAATAATCCTAACTTGATTAAGATTGATGCCAGTCAAGGTATTGAAACCTTAGATGCAATTTCTCCTGTGGATAAAAGTGTAACAGAACATGGACACAGCCACGGACATAGCCACGGACATAGCCATGATCAAGGAAATCCTCACGTCTGGTTAGATCCAATTTTAGCAAAACAGCAAGTAACAAATATTCGGGATGGATTAATTGCGGCTGATCCTGCGAATAAAACTATTTATGAAGCCAACGCTGCGGCTTATATTCAACAATTGCAGAAGTTAGATCAAGAATTTCAGCAAACATTGCAGAAAACTCCTAACTGCACTTTTATTACTTTCCATGATGCCTTTCCATATTTAGCTCAACGCTATAACTTAAAACAGGTCGCTGTAGTACAAATTCCTGAAGACCAACTTTCACCAGCAGATGTGCAGAAAGCCGTAACAGCTGTACAAAAATATAATGCTAAAGCATTATTTAGTGAACCAGGAGTTGATAATAAATTGCTAACAACTCTCGCACAAGATTTAAATATAACCGTGCGTAACTTGGATTCTTTAGAAACTGCTGGTGGTGATACTAATCCTGAATATTACTTACAAGCCATGAGAAATAATTTGCAAACTCTAGCGGCTGGTTGTCAATAATTGCATAGAGAAGACAGCAATTCCTCATCATCGTTTATCTTCAGGGCATGATTAATTAATACTAATTATTCAGAAATAATGGCATCTCCTATTTTAAAAGTCGAAGGATTAAATGTATATCAAGGCAGTTATCAGGCTGTGCGAGATGTCACCTTTGAATTGTTACCAGGAACAGATACAGCTATCGTTGGTCCTAATGGTGCGGGAAAAAGTACCTTAGTGAAAGCAATTTTAGATTTAATTCCCCACAGTGCAGGTAAAATCGAAATTTTTGGTCGCCCAATTAGCAAGTTAAAAAAATTACGTTATCGATTGGGTTATATGCCCCAAAATTTTATCTTTGACCGCAGTTTTCCCATTTCTGTAGGGGAATTAGTGGGATTGGGATGGGCGAATGAACGCAAAAATCAACCTTCATTTTTTCCCCAACTATGGAAACAAGATAGGAGAAAATCCGCAGCAATAGCAGAGGCTTTAAGGCGTACCGATGCTTATCATCTTAAGCATCAAGCAATCGGAACTCTGAGTGGTGGTCAATTGAAGCGGGTATTGCTGGCTTATTGTTTAGTGATTCCTCGCCAACTCTTGGTGCTAGATGAAGCTTTTGCTGGGGTTGATATCCAAGGGACAACAGATTTTTACGCTTTGTTAAATGAATTAAAGCGGGAAGAAGGGTGGACGGTGTTGCAGGTTTCCCATGATATTGATATGGTTAACCGTCATTGCGATCGTGTTCTTTGCTTTAATCAAACTGTTGTTTGCACTGGCGAACCTGAAATTGCTCTTTCACCCCAAAACCTTTTAGCAACTTACGGGACTGGCTTCAGCCATTATCAGCATCACCATTAATAAAACTAAAAATTATCTGCGTTCATCTGCGTTTAATTATTTCTTTGTTTGATTATTTTTTGGCATCTGGTTCATCTAAGTGTTCAGCTACTGCCTGATAAAGATGAAAAATATGATTATCGTGAAGATGATAAAATACATTGCGTCCTTGTTTGCGATATCCCACTAAACGCATTACCCGTAAATTTCGTAATTGGTGGGAAACAGCAGATTCGCTCATGTTTAGTAATGATGCTAAATCACCAACACAGAGTTCCTTATTAGCTAAAAAAGATAAAATTCTCAGGCGGTTACTATCTCCTAAAAAGCTAAAAAATTCTGCCATCCTTTGAGCTTTTTCGGTGCTGAGAATTTCACCTGCTAAGTCTTCCACAATCATAATTATTAATATTTATACCCATCTATTTTAAATTATACTCAATATTCTGTAACTTTTAACATAAATCTATTAATCATAATTTTGATTTACATTTCTAAATATTTTCCAGCTATCAATAACAATAAGCTCAAAAAATATATTTTACTAATTAGGATAGTTTAGGTGTAAAAGTCAGTATATGTGTAAATAAGCTATTTTTTATTACTAAAAATTTGTTAGAATATCCTGATTAATACGGTAATAATCATGAATAAAATGGGATAGGTATAAATTTTAATTATGTATTTATGTTCTATTTACCAGTTTAACTGGCTAGCGATCGCCCCTAACTTTGACTTTGTAAATTTGTTACAATTTCCCTTCATGCAGAGAGCGATCGCAGGTGCTGTATTAATGGGCATTCTAGGAGGACTATTAGGTAGTTTTGCCACTCTGCGCCAGCTATCTTTTTTTAGCCATGCTGTAGGTCATGCAGCATTAATCGGCGTAGTCTTAGGAGTATTGCTACAGCTAAATCCAACTTGGATGCTATTACCTTTTACCCTAGTATTTGGTGTAGTTGTCCTCTACTTCATCGACAAAACCGATTTAGCCAGTGATAGCGTTTTGAGTATAGTGCTATCGGGGGCTTTAGCCATTGGCATAATTATGACTAGCTTTGTTCCCGGTTATCGTGGCAACTTAATGAGAGTATTATTTGGCGATATTCTGGCTATCAACAATACAGATTTAATTTTGACCGTACTTTTGCTCATCGCCAGTAGCATATTTATACTTTTAACCCTGCAACAGCAAATTTTATTGACTCTCAACCCTGATGTTGCTCAAGTACAAGGTGTTCCCGTCCAACTGTATCGCTATGGTTTCATTATTTTACTTTCCCTGTCGGTGGCTGTAGCAATCACAGCTATTGGCGTTTTGCTAGTCAATGCCTTTTTGGTGATTCCCGCTTCCACAGCCAAGTTAATCAGTCATCACTTTAGCCGGTTTTTGGGCTTATCCATCATCATCGGTTCTACCACAAGCTTTGTTGGTATTATGGTTTCCGGTGTTTTCAACTTGGCATCAGGCCCTAGTATTGTACTTGTGCAGTTTTTGTGCTTTCTCGGTGTTTTTTTGGCAGTGAAGTTGCAGTTTAAAGCAGTTTAATTTTTTTTTCTGAAAACTCTTGCCAAGCAATTGTTGTTGTGCTAAATTTAATAATCGTGAGTCAAATAAATAACCGCGCCGGGGTAGCTCAGTTGGTAGAGCGGAGGACTGAAAATCCTTGTGTCACCAGTTCAAGTCTGGTTCCTGGCATATAAATAGATAAAGTCCCTTAAAAGCAACTGTTTTTAAGGGGCTTTTACCTGTAACTAGTGAAAAATTGTTTTTTTTGTAGAGAGCAAATATACCACCCGCCCAGGAAGTTAGGAAATAGACTGATCATAAAAGTTGGCTCCCGAAAAGCTTTTACCCTACTCCCCACTCCCCACATCCTTAACTATTGCCAAGATGCCCAGATTCATAGAAAATCAATAAATACAAAAGGCAACTGCAACAACCAACCTGCCATGTTTGGACTAATAGATGTATTCTGGGCTTATATTCTAATCGCCATATTAATCCTCTTAGGAAGGTTAATCAGACAGCGCCTGGGAATATTGCGATCGCTCTACATACCCAGTTCCATTGTTGCAGGTATTATTGCCTTACTTCTAGGTAAAAGTGCTTTGGGTGCGATCGTCCAATCAATCGATCCAAAATCTCCCCTGGTTCAAGGCATATTTACAGAAAACATCCAAGCAGTTTGGTCACAGTCTCCTAGTATTTTTATTAATATTGTTTTTGCTACCCTATTTCTCGGTCAGTATGTTCCTACATTGCAGGAATTTTGGCGGAAAGCTGCACCACAAGTCGCATTAGGTCAAGCGATCGCCTGGGGACAATATGTGGTAGGAATAATACTAGCTATCACCATATTAACACCAGTATTTGATTTACCGCCCATAGTCGCTTGTTTAATTGAAGTCGCCTTTGAAGGGGGACACGGGACATCAGCCGGGATGGCTGCAACTTTTACAGACTTGGGTTTTAGCGCCGGGCAAGATTTATCTCTAGCTTTAGCCACAGTAGGACTAATTTCTGGAGTCGTTTCCGGGACAATTTTAATCCACTGGGGACGCAGAACAGGAAAAATCCAAGTTAGCCGCGAACCCTCAGATCATCTAGAAAATGCAGAGAATGAACTACCAAAAGAAGAACCAAGTGTCACAATTGCCAGAAAAAATCTAGTCCGTGACTTACTAATTGATCCGTTATCACTCAACTTTGGTTTTGTGGGATTAGCGATCGCCATCGGCTGGTTAATTTTAGAAGCCTTACGCTTCATAGAATCAATTACCTGGGGTAGAAATGGAGTGCAACTGATATCCTATGTACCCCTATTCCCCATCGCCCTGATTGGGGGAATAATAGTGCAGTATATAGTTATGCGTACCAGACGCACCTACTTAATTAGTCGTCCCCTCATGGAAAACATTGGCGGACTGGCGTTAGATATTACAATTGTCACAGCCCTAGCAAGTATTTCTCTCTCTGTACTGGGTGATAATCTGGTTCCTTTCTTGATTTTATCCATTGCTGGGATTGCATGGAACGTCTGTGCGTTTGTCTTTTTAGGCCCTCATCTTCTACCTTTTTACTGGTTTGAACGTGGTCTGGGCGATATGGGACAATCGATGGGAGTCACTTCCACCGGATTATTACTATTGCGAATGGTAGATCCAGATAACCAATCCGGTGCTTTTGAAAGCTTTGCTTATAAACAATTACTGTTTGAACCTATCGTTGGTGGAGGCTTATTTACCGCCGCCGCACCGCTTTTAATTGTTAATTTTGGCTCCATACCAATTTTGCTATTAACCTCATTCATCCTGGCATTTTGGCTAATATTTGGTTTCTATAACTGTAAGCAACTACGCAAGCAAGGCGCAAACTAAGGATCTTAAACCCACGCAGGTGGCCTTCCCTCCGGGAAGACGCTTCGCGTCATGTTTATGTAGCTGCGACTTCTAGTCGCCAAGGCTTTCTTGACTGTAAGCAGAAAAACCAGTTTCCTCAACAAATTTTTTCGCTGCTTCCAGCAGATACTCATAATAAGTACGAGCCACAATAGATAACTGTTTACCAGCAGGATAGCCGATAAACCAAGTCCGCTTAATGGGAAAATGTTCTACATCCAAAATACTGAACTCAGAAGAATCCGGCATCAAAGTATGACGCGATAACACAGAAATACCTAAACCCCCGGCGATCGCTTGCTTAATCGCCTCATTACTCCCCAACTCCAGCTTCACTTTTACTTGCACATCATGTTGATCAAACAATTGCTGTACAGCCCGGCGAGTTCCTGAACCCGGTTCACGCATAATAAAAGGTTCATTTGTCAACCTATCTATAGGAATATTTTTCTCTTTTGCCAAAGGATGATTAACCGGTGCAAACACCACCAAGGGATTATCTAAAAATGGCTCATAATTTACATCTAGACTTTCTGGTACTTGGCTCATAATGTACAAGTCATCCATGTTATTCACCATCCTTTCCAAGAGGCGTTCATGGTTAGTTACTTGTAACGAAATCTCAATTCCTGGATAAAGTCGGCAAAATGGCCCCAATAAACGGGGAACAAAATACTTTGCCGTCGTAATCACAGCCAAGCGTAATTGTCCTTGTTTCAAACCTTTTAAATCTGCCACAGTCATTTCAAACTGGGCTATAGTTTCAAAAATCTGGCGACAAGTTTCAAATAACTCCCTTCCCGCTTCCGTCAAAAAAAGCCGTTTTCCTACTTGTTCAAATAATGGCAACCCCACCGACTTTGTGAGTTGTTTAATTTGCATTGAGACAGTAGGTTGGGTAAGAAATAATTCTTCAGCCGCACGAGTAAAGCTACTGTGTCTAGCCGCCGCCTCAAACACTTTCAACTGGTGTAGCGTCGCCTGCTTCAACGGTGATTCTCCTCTACTAGCAATTTAAATTTATAGCAACCCCCAAGGATATTAGGACACAAACAGATAATAAAACTCTTACAATTAGTGAGTTTCAAGGCTGTCCCCTGCTATATAATCTAGTATCACTGAACACTTACCCATGATACCGGATCACCCATACAAAGTTCTGAATTGTAGTATAGATAAAAGTCTATTAATCTAATTAAAACAAAGTTATCTTACTTATGATATGGCAAAAATTAAAAGTGAAATACTTGCGGTGAATTAGTTTTAGAGTTTTGCCCTGTCCTAACTTCCTTAGCGGTTAGGACAAAACTAATAATGACAAAGGCTATTACACCTCAATGACAATTAGCGATCATCATTCATCTTTCCATAGTTCCTCTATCACTTTTTCCGTAACTTTGGCTGGGATCTGAGATAAATCAGGCAACTGTAGCACTTCTATTTCAGCCACTTGTTCTTCTCTCTCTACAGGCATATTCAATGGTTCGCGGTGTTCAATCCAGCAACTAGCTAAAGGTAAAGTGTTTTCCATTTCATCCAGTGGGCGAGGAATCACCATCACTGCATTCAATTCCCCAATCCTTTCTGCTTCAAACATTCCCGCTTCCACAGCTACGGCTACATTCGCCACAGTCCCACGAATAATGGCAGTACACAAACCTGCACCGATTTTTTCATATGCTGCCAAATGAACATCAGCCGCTTTTAACATAGCATCACAAGCACCCACCATTGCCGGAAATCCTCGCGTTTCCACCAAACCAATGGCTAAATTACTTAAACTGCTTTCATTCCCTTCTTCCATTAATTTACTTAGACGGCTAGTAATAGGTAATACTATCTCCAAGTTCGGATAAGGTCGAGGAATCACCAAGCTAGAAACCAATTGACCAAACTGTTCAGCTGTTTGCACCCCAGCTTCTACCGCCAAGCGCACATCAGCAATACCGCCCCTGACAATAGCCGTACACTGACCACTACCAATTTTTTCATAACCCACGAGATGAACCCCAGCCGATTTCAGCATCATATCTGCTGTCCCCACGATGGCGGGAAAGCTGCTAGTAGAGACTAAACCCAAAGCAGTGTTTTTCAGACTATCTCGACGGCGGGATTTCTGAATTGTGCTAAGGGAGTGTTGATTAGGTGTTTCCATGTGAATTTTCCAGGTTACTCACCAAACTGATAACTTACTACTAACACTTACTCAGAATCGTCGTCAGAAATAGGTTCATTTAGGGTTTTCCTATGGGGAAATAATGTAACTAATAATTTACTTATACTTACTTGTCCATAAATTTGGTTTCGGATACTATTAGATGCTTCAGTGGGAGGCTGGCTAGATTGTGGTTCCTGGAGACTGGAGTTCATAGCATCGGCTTTTTCCTCCACAGGTGCAGGTTCTTCTACAGGTTCAGGCTGGCTTTCCGGGGGAGATGAAGCCTGAGAAGAGGAAACCGACTGGTGTTTGAATTTCCAGTAAGTCTTGGCTGAGACGGTAGTTGAGGAGATAACTGTTTCCTCTTCTACTGTTAAACTATTTTCTGGCTGTTCTTCATCACTGGTGTTAGCAGTGTGATCAGGGGATAATTCCGGTTGTTCTGTGTTTTCAATCTGTCGGCTAGTGTCTCCCAAAATTGAGCCTGGAGGAATCACTAATCCCGGCTGAATAGAACAGTTAAAAACTGTCGTCGCTGAACCAACACAAGCATTTGCGCCAATTTTACCTGAACCAACCATCAAAAAACCGGCTCCCAAGTTGGCTCCTGCTTCTACCTCTAAGGTTCCTTCGCTAACTTGGAGAATTGACCCCATACCAATACAGACTCCTGGACCGATGATAATCTTGCTGTTGATAGCTGCTTGAAGTATCACTCCAGGTGCAAGCACTGCGCTAGGATGAATTGTCACCTCGCCACTAGTGTAAGAGTCGAAGTTGTTGCTGAGGTGCAGTGGCGGCACAGACATGAAAATTTTAACCTCGGAAGCCGGAAAAATATGAGTGCTGAGGGGTGAGTGGTGAAGTAAAAAGACAAGTCCCTACTCCCCCGGTTACTGAGCGCAGTCGAAGTAACTCCCTACTTCCCCTCTATATTATGGACGTTGAATAATCGTCTCTAAGATACGGCGTTTAGCTTTGGTGTCAATACCAATTAAACGCACATATTCTCCGGAATATTCACTAAGGTAGCTTTCTAAGGTGGCGATCGCTTCTCGGTCAGATTTGGTCTCTATTTGACCACAACTTGCCCAAGAACCAGTGCGGAACCGTCTTTCGTCTACGTGTTCAGCGCTAACTTTATATCCACCAGCCAAAATTTGTCTGATTTGATCTACAACTTCAGAACTTAATTTTGTACTAGTAGCAGTAGCGGTCGCGGTAGCACTACCATAACTTCCTCTACTAACAGATTTTTGCTGTTTATTAGCAGATGGGGCAACTGGTCCATCTGGTCTTTGGATAATGCTTTCTAAAACCCGTCGTTTAGCTTTTTTATCAATACCGATTACACGGACATACTCACCTTGATGGCCTGCTAGACATTCTTCTAAAGCAGCAATCACTTCATTTAGAGAAGTTGATTGAATGGGCTGACAACTTTGCCAAGAACCAGTGCGGAACCGTCTTTCATCTACGTGTTCTGTCCCAATTTTGTAACCACTTGATAGCAAATTACGAATTTGATCTATCGTTTCGCCATCGAGTGCGCCACTGCTAGGAACGTGACCATTGCCATTACTCTTGTAACGACCATTACCATTACTAGCCGCTGTATAGGCGCTAGATTTAATCGCACTCACGACACCATCCGGGCGTTGAATAATGGTTTCTAACACGCGCCGTCTACCACTATCAATGCCAAACAGCCGGACATATTCGCCGCTATGATCTCTCAAACAACTTTCTAGAGTGGCGATCGCCTCACCCATTGATCCAGGTTGAATGGGCTGGCAACTTTGCCAACAACCAGTCCGGAACCGTCTTTCGTCTACGTGTTCTGTCCCAATTTTATATCCTTGGTCTAAAAGATAACGTACTTGTTCGATGATTTCTGCACCCAAGCTATTGCTCGACACTTCACTACTCCTTTCTAGCTCTAAAACGGTAATACCAGTATTTGTATAAGATTTAGCAATCTCATCCCGAATGGGTGCAATACAATTGCTATCCGCAGCACACTGATAACCAGTTCTTAACAACTGATTTACCCCAACCACATGATGAGCGAACTCCTGATCCGCGACCTCGGCATTAGGCAAACGGTCAGCTTGATGCTGAGTAGTAATGATTGAACCCGAAGGTACGTACTTACCCGGAGGAATTTCTACATCTTTAATTAAAACGTGCATCATGATGACGCAGCCTGCACCGACTCTGGCATTAAATACCGTAGAACGAAAACCAATAAAGGCATCATCTCCTACATAAGCCGGTCCATGAATCAGTGCCATATGGGTAATAGAAACATTTTTCCCTACCCATACTGAGTATTTATTTTGGTCGTCGCCAATTACTCGGCCTTGATCCAATCCATGAATTACTACACCATCTTGAATATTAGTATTTTCGCCAATATAAAAAGGTGTGCCTTCATCCGCTCTAATCGAGGTTCCCGGCGCAACGATTACATTTGCCCCTATCCGCACATCTCCAATAATATTGGAGGCTGGATGTACAAATGTGCTTTTATGGACTTTTGGCTCGGCTAAATTCCTCGACCACGGGGTTGGGGGTGCCGCCGTGCTGCGGACTACCATTGCAAGATTCCTCCTGAATTATGCTTTTTGTCAGTTATTTCAGTCTCTTTACTGTTCACTGACTATTGATACTGCTCTTTTTTGCTATACATAAGGCGATTTTCCACGTAAATGGTATCAATAATCGCCACTACTGCTGCATCTACTGGTCTCTGTTCGTTACCGAGAATTTGACGAGCGGCACTACCACGAGTGACTAGCACCCACTCATCTACTCCAGCGCCAACTATATCTGCCGCTACTTCGTAGTTGGGCAAAATATTTCCTTCTTCATCTACTAACTGCAACAACAGCAGTTTCACACCTCGAAGACTTGGATCTTTTTGTGTACTGACTACTGTGCCACGAACTTTGGCAACTTGCATTACAGATTATGGTCTTCTACCAAAAGGACGAATCGCGTTCACATTTTCCCGGAACTGTTCTACATCTTCGGTATAACGAATTGGGAGGACGTATTCCAAGTTTTCATGGGGACGAGCAATGATATGGGTGGATAATACTTCTCCCCCGTTGACTCGTTTGACTGATTCCACTCCCGCACCCACGGAAGCTTGAACTTCGGAAACGTCACCGCGAACGATCACTGTAACTCTACCGCTACCGATTTTTTCATAACCTACCAGAGTAACGCGAGCGGCTTTTACCATCGCGTCAGCAGCTTCTACTACTGCTGGAAAGCCCAGCGTTTCTACCATTCCCACTGCAATTGACATTAGTTTTAATCCTGAATTAAAGTTTTTAACCTAGAAAAAGTAGACTTTGAGACAGCAGTCTCGTTAATTACTTTGTTTAATCAGCTTTTAAGTCCGGAACTGTTCTACAGCTTCCGTGTAACGGATCGGCAAAACGTACTCTAAGTTTTCGTGGGGACGGGCAATGATGTGAGTAGATAAGACTTCACCACCATTAACTCTTCTGGCGGCATCAATACCCGCAGATACGGAGGCTTGTACTTCCGATACATCTCCCCGCACAATCACGGTTACTCTCGCACTCCCAATTTTTTCATATCCTACTAACGTAACACGAGCGGCTTTCACCATCGCATCAGCAGCTTCTACTACTGCGGGAAAACCCTTAGTCTCAATCATTCCAACTGCAATTGGCATCGCAGAACTCCTAAAAATTTAATCTGATCAGCACTTTTTTGTGAAATGTTTAACGTGATGGCTGTATTTTGAGCCATAAAAACACTTCATAAATTAAGCATAGGAAAGCTTGGTCTTCCTGGCAATATAAATTAGTATAATAGTTTATGATAAATTAGTTTTAAAAAACTTAACAAAAATTTATACCGCAGGATACTCAACAGAAGTTGTACGATTACTATAGTATCCCCTCATGCTTTATAATTTTTTTTATTACATTTACAAAATGACATTCATAGCCAGGGGTAATCATCTCTAGTGAGCGGATATCGACGGCTGTATATTATGCTATCTCTGACTTTGCCAGATTTGAGCGGAGAAGCAACGACTTTGTGAAAAATATATAATTTTTTTTAATATATCGTATAAATATATTTGCTGAAAATAGAAATAGAAATTTATAATGACAAATGATGTAATAGAATTAAAACCTCCCAAATATGTAAACTAACATCAAAATAATACCCGAATAAGGTAAGCTGAAGAAAAAATGCTCACTCAAAATATAAATATAAAATAGTTTTAAAAAAGCTAAAAACTTATCATAAGTTATTTTTTTAGTAAATCATTATTTTAAGAAAATTTAAGAACAAGTCTAGGCTGAGTCGTCAAGGAAAATCTCAATGAATCAGTTTCTATTTTCAACAAGTTGGTGGGTGCCATTTTATAGTCTAATGGGCGCACTTGTAACCTTGCCGTGGGCGATGGGAATCATTAAACGTACAGGGCCTAGACCTGCGGCATATTTCAACTTGTTAACGACTATGATGGGTTTTGCCCATAGCCTTTTGGTATTTAAGCACATTTGGGATCAAGAACCAGAAATTTTAGTAATTAATTGGTTCCAGGCTGCGGATTTTAACTTATCATTTGCCCTGGAACTCTCACCAGTGAGCATTGGAGCAACAGTATTAATTACTGGATTAAGCTTGTTAGCACAAGTGTATGCCTTGGGATACATGGAAAAGGACTGGTCTTTAGCCCGTTTCTTCGCCTTAGTGGGCTTCTTTGAAATGGCGCTGTCTGGTTTAGCGATTAGTGATTCCTTGTTTCTCAGCTATGCAGTTTTGGAAGTCCTCACCCTTTCTACATACCTGTTAGTAGGGTTCTGGTATGCTCAACCCCTAGTAGTGACGGCGGCACGAGATGCCTTTTTAACGAAGCGGGTGGGAGACTTATTGCTATTAATGGGCGTAGTGGCGCTTTCGACAATGGCAGGTAGTTTGGATTTTTCTGATTTATATGAATGGGTGCAAACGGCTGAATTAAGTCCCCTGACATCGAGCTTACTGGGTTTGGCATTGATTGCCGGACCTGCCGGTAAATGCGCTCAGTTTCCCTTACACCTGTGGTTAGATGAAGCAATGGAAGGGCCAAACCCGGCTTCCGTGATGCGAAATTCTTTGGTTGTCGGTGGTGGTGCTTATGTGTTGTATAAACTTCAGCCAATTTTAGCTTTGTCCCCAGTTGCGTTAGATACGTTAGTTGTGCTAGGGACTTTGACGGCAATTGGGGCAACATTAGTCTCACTGGCGCAAACAGATATTAAGCGATCGCTCTCTCATTCCACCAGTGCATACATGGGCTTAGTATTTTTAGCCGTGGGGTTAGAGCAAGGTGGTGTGGCCTTAATGTTGCTGTTAACTCATGCGATCGCTAAAGCTCTATTATTCATGAGTTCCGGTTCAGTCATTTACACCACCAGCACCCAAGATTTAACAGAAATGGGTGGATTGTGGTCACGGATGCCAGCCACCACCACAGCCTTTATAGTCGGTTCTGCGGGGATGGTAACATTACTACCACTAGGGAGCTTCTGGGCAATGCTGGCATGGGCTGATGGCTTAGTTCATGCTAGCCCTTGGGTAATTGCCGTTTTAGTGTTAGTCAACGGCTTGACAGCGTTAAACCTCACACGAGTATTCCGATTAATCTTTTGGGGTAAACCACAACAGAAAACCCGTCGTTCCCCGGAAGTTGGCTGGCAGATGTCATTGCCAATGGTTTCACTGACTATAGTGACTTTACTGTTACCCCTGATGTTACAGCAATGGTTTCTGCTGCCCAATTGGGAAAGTCTGGATTGGTACATCTCATTGTTGCTTCTTTCTTCAACTTTAATTGGGGTAGGCATAGGATCTACCCTTTATCTGCATAAAGCATGGTCACGATCTAGAACTTTGATCTGGAGAATTATGCAGGATTTATTGGGTTATGATTTTTACATTGATAAAATTTATAAGCTAACCATAGTTAATGCCGTCGCCCTGCTATCGAAGTTTTCGGCTTGGAGCGATCGCTATCTGGTTGACGGTTTTGTCAACTTGGTAGGATTCGCCACAATTCTCGGTGGACAAGGTTTAAAATACAGCATTTCTGGTCAATCCCAGGGGTATATATTGACCATCCTCGTAGTAATCAGCGTTTTGGGATTCTTCGTGAGTTGGTCATTAGGTTTACTAGATAAATTACCTTTCTAAATATTTTCCTCTCTTCCTTTACCTCGTTTTGCCAATGCTGAGTGCATTAATCTTACTACCCTTATTGGGTGCAGCCTTAATCGGATTCTGGCCTGCTGAAATTAGTGGGAAACTTTCTCGGACAGTAGCTTTACTGTTCAGCAGTATCATTTTCTTGTGGTCAGTTTTACTGGCTATCAAGTTCAACCCTGGGGAAGCCAGTCAACAGTTTACCGAGTTTATCCCTTGGATAGATTCTTTAGGCTTGGATTATAATTTGGGCATAGATGGTTTATCTTTACCGTTGCTACTTTTGAATGGTTTGTTAACTGGTATTGCCATCTATAGCAGCGATCAATCCCTTCAGCGTCCCAGATTTTATTACTCCTTAATCCTGTTGTTAAATGCTGGGGTTACAGGAGCATTTTTGGCACAAGATTTACTCCTATTTTTCCTATTCTATGAATTGGAACTCATCCCCCTATATCTGTTAATTGCCATTTGGGGTGGTGCAAGACGCAGTTATGCAGCCACAAAATTTTTGATTTATACGGCGGTTTCCGGAATCTTAATTTTGGCAAGTTTCCTGGGTATGGTGTGGCTGAGTGGTTCTGATAGCTTTGCACTGGCAAGTTTGAATGCTACAACTTTGCCTTTAGCAACACAGCTATTACTCTTAGGAGGAATTTTAGTTGGGTTTGGAATTAAAATTCCTCTGTTTCCCTTCCATACTTGGTTACCAGATGCCCACGTAGAAGCTTCTACACCCATTTCTGTGTTATTGGCAGGAGTGTTATTGAAGTTAGGAACCTATGGCTTACTCCGCTTTGGCATGAATTTGTTACCAGAAGCTTGGAGTTATTTAGCCCCTTGGTTGGCAACTTGGGCTGTAATCAGTGTACTCTTTGGCTCATCCTGTGCGATCGCCCAAACAGATATGAAAAAAATGGTAGCATACAGCTCCATTGGACACATGGGATACGTACTGTTAGCGGCAGCAGCAGCCACACCTTTAAGCACTTTAGGCGCTGTCATGCAAATGATTAGTCACGGCTTAATTTCCGCCCTCCTATTCCTCCTAGTAGGAGTGGTTTACAAAAAAGCTGGTAGCCGAGATTTAGATGTGATTAAAGGACTACTGAACCCAGAAAAGGGTTTACCTGTAATTGGGAGTTTAATGGTTCTAGGAGTCATGGCCAGCGCTGGTGTACCTGGAATGGTAGGCTTTATCTCTGAATTTATTGTATTTCGGGGCAGTTATCCAGTATTTCCAGTGCAAACCCTCATATCTATTATTGGTACAGGGTTAACTGCGGTTTATTTCTTAATTCTCATGGATCGTGCCTTTTTTGGGCGATTATCTGCACAAGTTATCAACTTACCGCGCGTATTTTGGAGCGATCGCATACCCGCAATTATTCTAGCAGTATTAATTGTAATTTTCGGCATCCAACCCGCTTGGTTAGTGCGCTGGACTGAACCAACCATCACAGCAATGGTTAATACCCAAAATGTAGCAGCTGCGGTGTCCTTAAATAAGGAAAGTGGGGATTAGGGATTAACAAAAATCCTAACAATCCCCAATATCTAATTTACAGTGGGAGGAAGTCACTTTAATTTTAATAAAGTGACTTCTTAAAAATATTTATATCAAGAGCTAACTTTTATTGGTATGATAACTATAACATTTTTGAGGAAAAGAGTTTATTCGCCTTGCTACATTACACAATACCGTTAGACAAAACTAGAGGATGGTATATGAAATTAGATCAAACAGAGATTTATGCTGATGGAGCAGAAATTATGTTTAGTCATAACCTAACTAAACTAAAATTCTATTCTGTCGTTGATGTTTCAGAAAATAATGGAGAAATACAAACAGAAGAAGAACTCAAAGTACAGATAGCTATTCCAACACTTTCTTTATTGAGGTTATGTGCCGGATTTTTACATCAAATTAAAACAGATGAAAAAGAAGTCATTGCTATGATTGATAGTAATAAGGAGGAAATTATTAAAACCTTAGAAAAATTCACTCTAAATAATTCACTCTAAATAATAGTGATGGAGAATAAGATGTTATCTACAGAATATGTTTCCAAAAAAATCAGCCGACCAAATGGTTTTTTGAATTACTACAAACCCTACAAAATAGACAGAAATAAATCCTTTCATATCAGGACTATTCATATCGCTCCTATACGGTTTGATAAATTAAGGAACAATAAACAAATTTATAAAATTTCATATTCTGAGAAGCATAAAACTCCAATTAACGAAAATAAAGTACAAAATCTAGTTGCAATATTACGTAATTATCTGGATTTATACTATGATTGGGATGGCTATCAAGGAATTGCGCCGCAATTAAGAACAGTTGAAGAAAGTATTCGCCTAGTTGAAAAATTACCCGATTCCATACCACTGCCAAAACCTATGGTAAGTGGTACAGGGATAGTTGGTCTATTTTGGGAAAAGAAGAATATTTATGCTGAAATATGTTTTGAGGGTGATGGAACGTTTTGGTATTACGGAAATGATGGTAATTTTGAAATAGGAGAAGATTCTGTATCTCTTAGAGAAGATACTACGCTGCCAGTAGACTTAATCAATTTAATTAATAAAATTTAATCTTCTATGAATTGCTCAGATATTTATAGTATAAAATCTAATAAATGTAAATTTATACAAGAAAATGATGCTGAATGTACTTGTGAGAATACTTCAGTTAGTAGTTATTCTCCAGGTGTTGTAGAAGAAAACGAGATATTAATAAGACAGATTTACTCACCAATTCATATAGACGAAGAAACGGGAAAAATAAAACCACTTGCCTTTGATGATGTTAAAGATAAAGGTATGTCTGTAAATCGTAAAAAATATTCTTCTAAGGAGCAATTACTTCAAAAAGTTGAAAATAAACTAAGATTAGATCAACAAAGAGGTAAAAATAGGAATTTTCCTGGTGTGATTTATGCAAATTGTTATAAGGTTAGACGCATAAGCAGTAGTAATGGTATTAAAGCTTTTTGTGTATATGATACAGGTAACAAAAATGATTATTCTCATGCAGATATATGTCAAGCTATCTCTGGGCGTTTAGAAGGTAGTAAAATACGATATGAATTAAGGCAAGTATTTTCAGAAAAACCTATTACATTGGATATTTTATTTAATAATTAATTTGTATTTCAGTGAAGATTTTATTTTTTGACTTAAATATTTATAATCAGATGTCCAAAATATCCTGTTTTCTTGTCTAATTTCTGTTGTACTTGTTTCTTGTATAGCGTTTCTATATCTACATTATGTAAACAATATGTAAACAATTATCTGTGTTTAGCTTATTTGTGGTTAATTAAGTCTTACTTATGTGTACTTCACTTGGGGAATAACTGCTAAATATGTTTTTAAACAAGTTATGTGCTTCTTCTCACTCATCTATAATTACTTGGAGAACTGGTAATGGTAACTAAAAGCAAGAAACCTGCTCATCATCCTTTAGCTGAATATATTGACAGATTACTAAATGGAGGTACATTACTTCCCGATAGTCCAGAGAATGTCATGGAAGTAGTTGGCATACTCAAAAGCTATGGCATAGTTTTAGATGCCTATTCAAAAAATCTTATATATATTGCTGAACATCAATTTTTAGTATTTTTCCCGTTTTTTAAATACTTTAACGGCGAAATTTCTTTCCCAAAACTCATGCGTCATTGGTGGCATGACAGAATTAACTTTGAATATGCTGAATATTGTATGAAAGCCATGATGTGGCATGGTGGTGGGGGACTAGATCAATATTTAGATACACCAGAATTTGCAGAAAGAGCGCAAGCAGTTATTCAAGCCAAATTTAACAATAATCCCATGATGATGGGCATACACCAATTGTTTCCTGACTTTTTACCGGAAATGTTGCGTGTCTCTGCTTACTACACTGGTTTAGGTCAATTTTGGCGGGTGATGGCTGATATGTTCTTGGATTTATCAGACCGCTATGACCGAGGCGAGATTAAAACTATACCTGAAGTTGTAGACCACATTAAAGCAGCTTTAGTGGCAGATGCTGTCAAGCCTATTACCTACGCTGTCAAAATTAAAAACCAAGTCTATGACATCATTCCTAAATCTGTGGGTTTAACTTTTCTCGCAGATACAGCTGTTCCTTATGTAGAAGCAGTATTCTTTCGGGGAACTCCTTTTCATGGCACAGTTTCATACAATGCCCAAGCTTATCAAATTCCCCTTGACCAATCTCGATTTCAATATGGCGCACTATATGCCGATCCTTTACCTATCGGTGGTGCTGGTATTCCTCCCACTTTGCTGATGCAGGATATGCGCCATTATTTACCAGATTATTTACACGAAATTTACCGTCGCAGTCTTCGGGGTGAAGATGATTTGCGAGTACAAATTTGTACAACTTTCCAAAAATCTATGTTTTGTGTGACTACGGCAGCAATTTTGGGATTGATGCCTTATCATATCGATACTGAAGATGCATCTGAACAAACTGCTAATCGCGTCTATTTACAAAAGTGGATGTCTCGGTTGGAAACTTCGCGGTTACAGGATGTGAATAACTAAGAGTATCGTTAGGGTTTGCTTAGATATAGGACTTACGCAAACTCTACAAATTCTTGGCGTTCTTGGCGACTTGGCGGTTTGATAAATTGAGCTTTTCGGCAACTTTTGCGTAAGTCCTGAGATAGTAAAACCTAGATTTATTGATGTTTTCGGTCTTTTACCTTGTGAAAAAAGCGCAAGCAAATAGGGGTATAAGGCTAAAAAATATTGCATTTATAGCCATCGCCAAGGTAGTTAGGACATTTCCTGTTCCCTGTTCCCTACCCTGATGTTTTGATTGGGGAAGATAGCAAGAATCCAGTTGACATTCTTTTACCATGGTCTAGAGTATTTTCTGGCAAAAATCAATCTCTCATCTAGTGCGATCGCTAACGATATTTGTTACGGTGGCACGATAAGATTCTAAAACACTAGTCTTAATATAAGGTCTAAATGGCAGAAACACTATTTTTTAACGCTCTCCGGGAAGCCATTGATGAAGAAATGGCGCGTGATTCCAGTGTATTTGTTCTTGGGGAAGACGTAGGGCATTATGGCGGTTCCTACAAAGTTACTAAAGACTTATACAAAAAATATGGCGAACTGCGAGTTCTGGATACCCCCATCGCCGAAAACAGTTTTACTGGGATGGCTGTAGGCGCAGCCATGACTGGGTTACGACCGATAATTGAAGGCATGAATATGGGCTTTTTGCTCCTAGCCTTTAACCAAATTTCCAACAACGCGGGAATGCTACGCTATACTTCCGGCGGTAACTTTAAAATCCCTATGGTGATTCGTGGCCCCGGCGGTGTGGGTAGACAGTTGGGTGCAGAACATTCTCAACGTTTAGAAGCCTACTTTCAAGCCGTTCCTGGTTTAAAAATTGTTACCTGTTCCACACCCTACAACGCTAAAGGGTTACTAAAATCGGCTATTCGTGACGATAACCCGGTTTTGTTCTTTGAACACGTTCTACTTTATAACTTAAAAGAAGATTTACCAGAAGAAGAATATTTCCTACCTTTGGATAAAGCAGAAGTTGTGCGGAAGGGGAAAGATGTCACAATTCTGACTTACTCCCGAATGCGCCATCATGTGTTGCAAGCGGTAAAAACTTTAGAAAAACAAGGTTTTGATCCAGAAGTTATTGACTTAATATCACTCAAACCTTTAGATTTTGATACCATCGGGGCATCCATACGCAAAACCCATAAGGTCATTATTGTGGAAGAGTGTATGAGAACTGGGGGTATTGGTGCAGAGTTAACTGCTTCTATCAATGACCGTCTGTTTGATGAATTAGATGCGCCTGTGCTGCGGCTGTCTTCCCAAGATATCCCCACACCTTACAACGGTAATTTGGAACGGTTAACAATTGTCCAACCAGAACAAATTGTTGAAGCTGTGGAAAAAATGGTGGCTATGCGAGTTTAAGAATTGCGAAGTAGGTAGGGGCGGGTTTCAGCAGTGGGTATGTGGTTGATCGAAATTCTGAATAAACCCGCCTGTAGAGGAGTAGGGAGTGGTTAGTGGAGAAGAGGAAGGGTTGTAAAGCAGTAGTCCGTGTAAAGGAATTTCCAACTCCCCTGCTCCCCGCTCCCCGCTCCCCTGCTTCTTCATCTTCCCCTAAAGGTGGATTCAGCCATTCATAACTCGCACAAAGAACGTTATTATAGCCTTTGTCAGTTGCGAGTTATGGTATGCAAAGACAGCGATCGCTATTAGTTTTAATTTTTGTGTTGCTCATTGCCGCTATTGCAGTGATAGCAACTATTCCAGTTCCCTTGGGATTAGACTTAAGGGGAGGCTCACAGTTAACCATTCAGGTGAAACCAGCACCGGGAATGAGAGAAATTACTGAACGAGATTTGGCCGGTGTTCAGAAAGTTGTGGAAGGTCGAGTAAATGGCCTCGGGGTTTCCGAGCCAGTCATTCAAACTGTAGGTACAGATAAAATTCTTGTGCAGTTACCTGGTGTCAATGATCCAGAGCAAGCCGAGCGAGTCTTAGGCGGGACAGCACAGTTAGAATTTAAACAACAACGCCAGGGTACTGAAACTCAATTGTTTGCTTTTCAATCGTCACGCAGCGAGCTAAGAGCGCAGCAAGAACTGTTAAGAACCAGTGATGACAAAGCACTAATTATTAAAAATCAAGAAGAATTACAAAAAAATAATCAGGCGATCGCCGAATTGTTTGAAAGTAGTGATCCACCATTAGATGGCAAATATCTTCAGGATGCCTATGGTGAACCCACTACAAGTAATAACTGGAATGTTGCCATCCGGTTTGACGCTAAAGGTGGTGAACTGTTTGCCAATATCACCAAAAACCTCGCAGGTACTGGCCGGACTCTCGGCATCTTTTTGGATGATGAACTAATTAGCGCTCCCACAGTCGGTCTAGAATTTGCCGCTACAGGCATTACTGGCGGTGCAGCCATCATTACTGGTCGTTTTACTCCCCAAGAAGCCAATGACTTGGGTGTGCAGTTACGTGGTGGTGCGTTACCTGTACCAGTGGAAATCGCCGAAAGACGCACAGTAGGCGCTACCTTGGGTAGAGATAGTATTCAAAGTAGCATTTATGCTGGTATCGGCGGACTCATCCTCGTATTAATATTTATGGTGGTGTACTATCGATTACCAGGATTGATTGCGGATGTGTCATTAGTTATCTACTCCCTCCTCACCTGGGCGAGTTTTGCTCTCTTAGGCGTTACCCTGACTCTGCCAGGAATCGCTGGATTTATCCTCAGTATTGGTATGGCAGTTGATGCCAATGTGCTAATTTTTGAGCGCACAAGGGAAGAATTACGAGCCGGAAAATCGCTGTATCGTTCTGTAGAATCTGGTTTTTATCGCGCCTTTTCCAGTATTTTAGACAGCAACGTTACTACATGGATTGCTTGTGCAGCCCTATTTTGGTTTGGTTCGGGATTAGTCAGAGGCTTTGCTCTCACCTTAGCCTTGGGTGTAGCGGTGAGTATGTTTACAGCAGTTACCTGTAGCCGCACACTCATGTTTTTAGTAGTTACCAATCCGGCGGTAAAAAATAAGCGAGAGCTTTTCTGTCCGAACCTGCCAGCATTAAATCAGGCGGAGGTGGCTAAGTGAAACTAAGTATTAACAAAACGCGATCGCTATGGTGGGCTATTTCTAGTGCCATTATTCTCATTAGTATCATCTCAATGGTGATTTCGTGGCAAAACCCCCAAATTCGCGCCCCCCTACGCCCCGGTTTAGATTTCATCGGTGGTACACGTTTACAATTGGAACGTGATTGTACACAACTAAATAACTGCGACCAACCAATAAACATCACCACCGTCCGGGAAGTAGCCCAGGCACAGGGTTTAGGTGATAGCAGCATCCAAATAGTTGGTGAGAATGGAATATCAATTCGCACTAAGGACTTAGATGTTAATCAACGCACCAATTTACAAACTGCTTTAAGCGAAAAAATTGGGGCTTTTGACCCACAACAAAACCAAATTGATACTGTAGGCCCTACCCTGGGAGCCGAATTATTTAGGTCTGGTATTATCGCCCTGATTGTTTCTTGTGCGGGAATTATTATTTACTTGACCTTCCGCTTTCAATTAGATTATGCCTTATTTGCCATTGCAGCACTATTTCACGATGTCTTGGTTACTTTAGGCGTTTTCTCAATTTTCGGGTTAGTCCTGGGCATGGAAGTGGACAGTCTGTTTATTGTGGCGCTACTGACTATCATTGGTTTCTCCGTTAACGATACAGTAGTTATCTACGATCGCATTCGGGAAACTATCAAAATCCATCCTGATCAACCGATTGCTGACACTGTGGATGATGCTGTCAACCAAACATTGGGACGTTCTATCAACACTAGTGCTACCACTATGCTGCCCTTGTTTGCTATCTATTTCCTTGGCGGCGAAAGTCTAAAAAACTTTGCTTTAGCTCTAATTATTGGGTTTACTGCGGGAGTTTATTCCAGTCTTTTTATCGCCAGCACTCTTCTGGCTTGGTGGCGAGAACGCACAGGTAAATCTCCGGTATTAGTGAGTACCGAGCCAGTAGATACATCTGCTAGTTCTCAAGACAGTTAAAATGAGTTTAAAGCAATACCTGGCGATCAAACAATCTTTCCTGAATGATCATCAGCCAAGGTTTTCTGCTTTTCATTGATCTGCAATTGGTTGTTTACTCTGCTATGGATCAACCGGAAAAAACATCAATAAATAGCAACGATGCCGATAAGATGGATTTATCTTTTACCAAACAAGTACAAAAGCTACATCAGCTAACTGTATACGGTAGATGGTTTTTTGTTGGCTGTTTGTGGCTCACTATTGCACCATTCTCCTTGTGGAATTTACGGGGAGAAATTGCTCTTTTACAACAATATTTTACCTGGGTAGCAGTCAGATATGGACTATTCTATAATCCACTACCTACCCTGGGTTTAGCTTTTTGTATCGCTACTACTGTTTCTACTTTAGTTTGGCAAAGCCGAAATATTCTGCTGGGATTACCGCCACAGGAACAAAAACGTTTAGAAAAACAAGTTTTGAAAATCAGAGAACAGGGACAAACTCATCCTCTGTGGAAGTGGATTTGTCACTAATTTTTGATATTTAAACTTGAAGATACTTGCACATAGATATCATTACTCACAGCTTTTCAACACAATATGACAAAAATCAAACTGCCAAATTGGGGTGTACAAGATGAACTCTCCTCAAATTCAATTTAGCGAACATCGCCTTTCGGAAATCAACCTTTACAAACTCCAAGAATTATTTAATCTTGCCGCTTTTTGGGCAAAAGGTCGTACTATTGAGGATCTGAGCATAGCGATCGCCAATAGTGATCCAGTAATTCATATTTGGGATGGAGAAAGACTGATTGGCTTTGCCAGAGCCACTTCTGATGGTATCTATCGTGCTACCATTTGGGATGTCGTGATTCACCCAGAGTATCGTGGCACAGGTTTGGGACGTAAGTTAGTAGAAACGGTTTTGACTCATCCCCGCGTGAGACAAGTTGAGCGAGTATATTTAATGACTACTCATCAACAGGAATTTTATGAAAAAATCGGTTTTCAGTGTAACCCGACGATTACAATGGTGTTACACAATCAACCTGAAATTGAACCCCTTCCCGCTACTCAAGTTCACCTTCAGAAATCACTAGGGGGATAGATACTTGTAACCGAGTCAAATCCTCTGTTGTTTCTTCAGTGATTGGATATCTGACAATTTGTAATTTTCCTCCCATCACTTCCAATAGAGTTTGATTCAATAACAATTTCATTCCTGGAGAAAAATTTAGATTATCTTCATCAATATCAAAACTCTCAACTCCTGATTGAATCAAATCAATAGATTCACTTGTAGTGAAAGCATGGCTAGGTAAATCTAGGAAAATTTCCACAGTCTGATTTGTGAGTGATAAACTACTAGAAAGACTGATACTGCCAAACTGCATTTTAGCAATGGCAGTGTCTACTAAATTCACCAATATTTGCCTGAGCCATCGGTAATCTGCCAAAACATAAATTTCTGGATCGGGAAGCAACACACGCAAAGGAAAATTGCGATTTGCTGCTAGCATATAAGTTAAATTATTAACTTCCTGTAAAACTGTAGCCAGACAATGGGGTTGAATATCTAATTTATTAGTCCCGTGTTCTGTTCTAGCAATGTTGAGAATTTCATCAATTAGATGTAACAGTTTTAAAGCTCTGTCGTGGGCTTGAGCAATAAATTCTCGCTCTTCTTCCGGATTTTCACACAAATCTTCTAAAATTAACTGATGTAAGCCAATTAAACCATTTAATGGCGATCGCAATTCATGGGTACTCCGCGCCAAAAATCCGGCTTTAAACAGGCTCATTTCCTGCGCCATTTCGTATGCTAACTGCGTTTCCTTAGTCTCTTGTAT
The DNA here is from genome assembly GCF_963923915.1 of Nodularia chucula CCY0103. Classification (NCBI taxonomy): domain Bacteria; kingdom Bacillati; phylum Cyanobacteriota; class Cyanophyceae; order Nostocales; family Nodulariaceae; genus Nodularia; species Nodularia chucula. The sequence goes on from NZ_CAWUOL010000001.1 coordinate 165,491, forward strand.
AAGTTGTGAAACTTGGGTTTTATCTACGGATTTGACTGGAGATAAACTAAATAAATTGTTTAATAACCAACTAAATAATCCCCTAACACCCAAACCTAATATTAATCCTAATCCTAAATAGACCCAGTTATTCCAATTCATAGTTGAGGAAATGTTCACTAACTTATTACTTGACCACAATTCGTTGAAGTTAATTTACGGATTTTGTTGTTAATTAGTTTCATAAAATCAGGCATATATCAGCTATTTATCTAGCTAAACAGTTACCTTAATTAACTCAAGCAAATTTATTTAATTACAGATCAAACTCAGGTGAATCTAAATTTGATTTCTGTTGGCGTAGCCTGCGCTTTGCGCTTACAACTGAAAAAGCTGTTTTCCACTCCCTACTCCCTAATCCCCACGTAACGAATAGCAAAAATTAATTCACCACAACTATAGACGGTGAATCAAGATAAATTTATTCATATCAACCATTAAGGATGATATGTGTATTCAATTAATCTTATTGACACTAGGTTACATAAATAGTTCCGCGATTTTCCCCAGGAGAGACGCTACAGAAATGCTGTTAGTTAGTCCTCAGAGAGAATGGGTATTGATTTTGACTGCACCTTGGCGCAAAATTTGCCAGTTAGTCCCCGTCCATTTAATCACAGTAGAAGGTACACCAACGCTAGAAATTTTGCCATCAAACTCTGTAGGTTTCAAAGTCAGAACTTCTGGAAACTGCTGGGAAATTTCTTCTAACTTTTGTAAAGGCTGTTGACCCGAAAAATTGGCGCTAGTTGTGGCCAGGGGGCGCGTTTGTCTTAATATACTTTGAGCGATCGCACTGTCAGGAACTCTGATCCCAATTGTAGTCGGGTTATGAGGATTCATCTGTTTTGGCACTTGATCGCTAGCTGGTAATACCAATGTCAAGCCTCCTGGCCAATGTCTACCTGCTAACTCTTGCCAAATTTTCAACTCATTTTCACTACCTTTAACATAAGGCCATAAATCCTCTGCACTCGCCCCCATTAAAATCAGAGGTTTATCCTGACTACGCTGTTTAGCCTCAAAAATTAATTGGGCTTTTTCTGGTAAAACTGCCAGTGCAGGGACGGTATCTGTAGGAAAACTCACTAATAAACCACCACCTGCACCGGCGATTAAATCCACTAAAGAAACTAGACTCATCTTGAATTATTTGATGTAAGCTAACGCAAAGCGTTCAATCCCGGCTAAATCGGCATGAATTTGAATATTACAGTAACTACCTTGTTGTTCTAATAGTTTCCGCACAATATCCGCCTGTCCTGCCATCATTTCAATTAGCCACACACCACCAGAAACCAAATAGTTGGGAGAAATTTCTATCAACTGGCGAATACAATCCAAGCCATCAAAACCACCATCTAAAGCTAGATTTGGTTCATGATTCACTACTTCTGGTTGGAGAGTAGCCACGGTACTGGTGGGAATATAGGGCGGGTTAGACACCATACCACTAAACTCACCTTTCCAGGCTGTAAGGGGCTGCCACCAAGAACCCTGGTCAAATCTAATCCGGTTTTCAAAACCCAAATTACGCGCATTGTCACGGGCAATTTTTAAGGCTTCTGGGCTGTAATCAATGGCATGAATTGTCGCTTGTGGTAAAGCATCTGCTAAACCCAAGGCGATCGCACCGCTACCAGTTCCCAAATCAGCCCAATGTCCAGAAGTGAGAAATGGGGCTGCACTAGTATGAGTAGCAGCAGCCACAGCTAAATCAATTAAATACTCGGTTTCTGGTCGGGGAATCAAAACCGCCTTTGACACTGTGATTTTAAAGTTGCGCCAAGGTGTAACTCCAGTTATGTATTGCACCGGCAACCGTTCATTTAATCGCCTTTGCCACAACCGTTCTAAATCCTCTAAAGGCAACACCATTTTAATCTCAGGCCAATCTTTAAAAGATTCTAAACGCAGTGCCAAGCGGTCTAAGCCAGCTACTTCCAGTAGTAACCAATCCACCTCAGCAGATGAAATATCACTAGCCATAGCAGAGGCGATCGCTTGCTTACGCCATCCCCAAAGCTGTAAACCGGAAACTACCTGTAGCTGTTTATCTACCATGCCTTAACGTCGAGGAGTTGTGCTATCTGCGGGCAAAGTCTTGATATACTCTCTAGATTCTTGGGAAGGCACTAAAACAACTTGATTCAGCCAAGGATCATTTTTATCCTGCATTGTTTTAATCACCCCATCTATATCTATTACCTGAATATCTGCTTGGGGAAATTTGGGTTTCACTTGACTTAACAACCCTTGGGCATCTTGCTTACTTAAAAACAAAGGAATCAGTTCTTGATTCTCAGAAGTCAGTTGAATTGGCACATAGCCCTGATCTGGAGAAAATCTGACTGCAAAAATTGGCACGCTATTAAACTGCTGTACCTGTTGACCACTTTGACGCAATAAATCCATTGCCCCCTTGATTTCTTGTTCTACAGGTTTAAAGGCAAATAGAAGCCGTTCTGACTGGTTTTGACTTTGTTGTAATTGCTGATAAATTACCCCTAGAGGCACTGCTGTTACTTGTAGGCTTTTCACCATTTGCTGCATTTGGGGGTTTTGGCCTTGGACAGTTTGCAGTTCTTTAATAAAACTTTGAGCTTCCTGCCGACTCATATAAACCCCTGTGACTGAACCACCGGATTGTTGAGCATTTGGTAAAGGACGACTCAAAGGCAAACCTTCCTGATTAGTAATTAAATATACAGGAACTGAATCTAGCTTCTCTTTAATTTGCTGTTCTGACAAAGCTAGTACAGGAAAACTGCCAATCATGACAGATCCCAGTAAGGTACTTCCTACTAAACCTAATGTTGCTCCCCAGCGAACTAATGCTTTCATAATTACTCCTCGTCTCAATAGTTAAATTCAGTTAATCAAATAGTTGGATTAGCACCACACTCACTAGTCTTAGTTGTATAGCAATCCATTTAAAATGTGTACAATTTCTTTTTGCAGTTCAATATTAACAATCAATTCTCAAACAGGACTATTTTCCCAAGTTGGATTATTTATCGAGTTATGCGATCGCCTTGTCTATTCCTTTGTATCGCCTGTATTATCGCCCTGCTCTTCACTATACAATGCAGTTAATGTCTGGTTAACGCACTCTTAATAAACCAAAACTTTCCCAAAAGTGAAATAGTCAACACCATCTAACTGATTAATTCAGATGACGACATCACATCATCAATCGTTCCAAGGCTTACTGCTTTAATGGAGATTTACCAGCACTCATCTATCCCAGCTAAGATTGAAACAACTACCAAGGGATGACTGCTACCTCTAGATGAGAGTAGACAAATATTACTAAATAATTAAAGTCGGGATGACAGGATTCGAACCTGCGACATCCTGCTCCCAAAGCAGGCGCGCTACCAAGCTGCGCTACATCCCGAAAACATTCAGCTTAAAGCAAATAATTAGGTTTTAATCTAGCCTAATCATAGCATAAGTTATGCTTTAACATGGTTGATAGAAGTTTTGGTGGATTCACCTAACTTCTTACTCACCACAGCAATAAACAAATCATAGCAGCTTTTACATATTTTGGCTAACAAATTTTAGCTGATCTTGTTATCAATAAAATTATATATGCCAAGAATACATCAAGCTGCTTTCCTTCTGCCCTTTGTTTGCTGCTGAAAATCAGTGTGGATACCAAAACATACCTTTGATGCCTTCTGGATCAGACATAAAACCCATCCCGCGATAAAAATCTAGAACATGAGGGTCAGCAAAAAGTGTCACATTGCTAATTTCCTCACTTCTGAGTTTTTTGAGGACATATTTCATCAGCGCCTTACCCAGTCCTTTACCTTGAAAATCTGGGTGAACTACCACATCCCAAATAGTGGCATTAAACGCATGATCTGAGGTAGCACGCGCAAAACCTATCAGCCGTTTTTTGTTACCTCGCACTTGCCACATAGAGGCGACGAGAAAACTATGCTCAATGGCTTTTTTTACTTTTCTTAAAGGACGACGCGACCAACCAACTGCATCGCAAAGCTCCTCTAGTTCATACAAGTCAATTTCTCGATCCGTACTAAAAACTATGCGAGTTTCTATCTGAGAAGCTTCACCAGATTGATTAGAGCTAGATTCGCCCCAACCAGACCCTGTAATTTCTTCAACAGAGGTAGTTTTACTTGTCGCTAAAGAATCCGGACTATTAAACCAAGTTTTCCAAAAACCCATGCCGACGTGGTTCGGGTAGTATAACTCAATTGGTTTCCGCTTTCGGGGAATGTTGATTTTCGTCTTACAAAGCGACAACCTCAAATATTCCTAACTCCGGAATTTTTAATGGCAACTGCTTATGATGACGTGTTTCACACCAATCATATCCAAGTCTAGCATTTTGTTGTAGACCATAGAAAAAATTTCCGTAAAAGCCCAAAATATCACTTAATATTCTGTAGGATTTGAAATTAGGTATGGGATATTAGGCAATAATTGCTTGTCACCCCGTATCTTTAAGATATGGGAAAGAAAAAAATTGTGTGCCGCACGCTACGTGTCTCCACACCAGACCTAATCATCTGGTTTCAAAAATTTGAGTAATTTTTTGGGGTTTCCTAGTCCCCTGTTCCCTGCTGATGAAAGCAAGTGAGTCCTATACCCAACGATGGCTTCTGGTTTAAAATCTTCGACACTGGAACTTCTAAAGCGCTTTAACCGAGCCTTTCCCCAGTTTTATGAGCAATTTGTGAGTAGTGAGATTCAACTGCAAAATTTGCGCCTAGCTTACCGTCTTTATAAAACTAAGCGGGCTGTTATCGAATTAAAGTCGGAAGGTAGCAAAAGCGCTTTGCATTTTGCTTACCGCAATCAATCCTTTTTGCTCAGTGATATTTTCGGTGTGCTAGCGGCCTATGGATTAACCATTCATGGACTCAGTTTATATGGTCAGATTAGACCGCCAATGTTAGTTTTTATCAAACTCCTGGTATCTCGTGGGAGCAAAGCTTTAACCGAGAAAACCGCAGAAAATGTTTGTCGCGCTATTCGTGAGGCTTTAGGCGGGCGATTTGAGGTAGAAGAAATGCTAGCTGTAGAATTTAATCTCGATACTGGACTAGAACAAGTACAAACAGAGTTTTATGTTGATCCGGTGTTTCATCTTCCCGCCCTGGTAATTGAAGCGGACAATCAACCGGGATTATTTTACAAAGTTATGCACACCATTTGGCAAGAAGACCTTCTAGTAGTCAATGCTAATTTGCTGGTTTGGCGGGGACGCACACGGCTTATCCTGTATTTATTGGGACCGAATGAAAGCCTGATTCCGGAATATTTAGGACACAAAATTGCTGAAGGGGTGAGGTTGCGGTTATTAGGTAGATAAATCAGTCTAGTTAATGTCCCATAGTATACAGGAAGTCGCTATTGATCCCAGACTGAAAAACTGTATTAAGTGTCGCAGTATCTGACTCGCACCCGTTCTTCAGGGTACGATATTAAGTATGGCAACCATTGAAATCTTGGGCGTTCCACACGCATACGAACTCACGGCTCCTACTTCCTGTCCTCATGCTTTGGTGTTTATCCACGGTTGGCTAAATAGCCGTGGGTATTGGCAACCTGTAATTTCCCGGATATCAATTGATTTGCAGTGCTTGTCTTATGATTTACGAGGTTTTGGAGAATCTAAATCCCAACCAGAAGTAGATTTTAGTCAGGAAAAAAGTTCTGTCAGTTTGACTTCTCAATCAATTGATGATTTAAGTTTGTCTTTCGATTCTGTTTATACGCCAGCTGTTTACGCTCAGGATTTAGCAGCCCTTCTGGAACAGATGAATATTACTAGTGCTTGGCTAATTGGACATTCTTTAGGAGGCACGATTGCTCTTTGGGCGGCTGCTCAAATGCCGGAATGTGTAAAAGGAGTGATTTGTATCAACTCAGGCGGTGGTATTTATCTCAAAGAAGCTTTTGAGCAATTCCGTTCAGCAGGCCAAAGATTTTTGCAAGTCCGTCCCCGTTGGCTTTCTCATCTCCCTTTGGTTGATTTGTTATTCACTAGAGACAGTGTAGCCCGTCCTTTAGATCGTCATTGGGCGCGTCAGCGAATGATTGATTTTGTCATGGCTGATCCAGAAGCGGCATTAGGCGCATTGCTAGATTCCACAACAGAGGAAGAAATTAACCGTTTACCGCAGCTAGTGTCTCAATTGCAACAACCAGTTTATTTTTTAGCTGGTACTGATGATAAGGTGATGGAACCTAAGTATGTTCGCCATTTAGCTAGTTTTCATCACCTTTTTCAATACAGTGGCGACAATGTGATTGAAATTCCTAATTGTGGTCATTTAGCAATGTTAGAACAGCCAGATGTTGTTGCTGATTACATCAGGCTAATCGTTAATCGGTGAATTGGGGAGTAGGGATCTGGGGGAAATAAACAAATTAATAAAATTTCATCACCTGGCTGAGTGGCAGTCTAGACTCGACCCCTAAAGTCAAAGGTGATGTATGACCTAGTGATAGGTGATGAGAGGCGGCGCAGGCGATCATGGCGGCGTTATCGGTGCAATATTTCAGGGGAGGGAAGAGTACACGTATCTGATGCTCGGCGGCGTTTGTCTGTAAGATTTTTCTCAAGCTGCTGTTAGCGGCTACCCCTCCACCAATGGCTATGGTGTTCAAATTATGGTCGAGGGCGCAGGCGATCGCTCTTTTGGTCAGCGATCGCGCCACAGTTTCCTGAAAACTCGCTGCTAAATCATTTACGGGCACTGGTTTTTCATCTTTCTCTAATTGCTGTACTAATCGCAGTACCGCCGTTTTTAAGCCACTAAAACTGCTGTCATAGCGATGATATCCCCCACTCGGTAAAGACACTTTTCCCTCTGGCAAACTAAAGGCGCGGGGATTACCAGTTTGTGCTAATTGGTCAATTACTGGACCACCGGGATAACCCAATTTTAACAACCGGGCAACTTTATCAAAGGCTTCTCCAGCTGCATCATCACGAGTTTCGCCCAAGGTTTCGTAATTACCACAATTCTTCACATAAATCAAACTTGTATGTCCACCAGAAACGAGTAAGCTAAGGAATGGGGGAGCTAAAGTTGGCTCACTCAAATAAGTCGCGTAAATGTGACCTTCCAAGTGATGCACTCCCAAAAATGGCTTGTTGTGTAACATGGCTAAAGTTTTAGCAGCAGTTAACCCTACTAACAATGCGCCTACCAGTCCAGGGGCGCAGGTGGCCGCGATACCATCTATGTCCTCCCAGTTTAGTTGGGCTTGTTCTAGAGCCTGGGCGATCGCCTCATTGATTGTTTCTAGATGTTGACGGGATGCCACTTCTGGTACTACCCCGCCATATTGACGATGAACTAAAATCTGAGAAGCGACAATACTGCTATAAACTTGACGATTGTTTACAATAGCGACGGCAGTTTCATCGCAGCTAGTTTCGATTGCTAAAACAGTTGCCATTTTCAGGTTGTGTTAAGTAACGATTTGTTTGAGAAGCTTTAACTTTTATTTACTTAAACTTTACTGCGTTCCCAGCCAAGAGTATGATGACTTTCTAGTTATGCAAATAAACAACTGTACAAGCCGCTTCGTTTTGTACAAAGAACTTTGTGTTTTGTAATAAAAGGAAACAAATCTATGAGACGATTGTTTGCTTTGATTTTAGCGATTTGTCTTTGGGCTAACTTTGCCCCCCCAGCCCAAGCGCTTGGGGCTAACCTAGTACCCTGTAAAGACTCTCCCGCCTTTCAAGAGCTAGCAAAAAATGCCCGTAACACCACCGCCGACCCCGAATCTGGCAAAAAGCGGTTTGAACGTTATTCTCAGGCATTGTGTGGACCAGAAGGTTATCCTCACTTAATTGTTGATGGTCGCCTAGATCGAGCTGGTGACTTCCTAATTCCCAGTATTCTCTTTTTGTACATTGCCGGTTGGATCGGCTGGGTAGGACGTGCTTACCTGCAAGCCATTAACAAGGATGAATCCAAGGAAATCCAAATTGACCTGGGTTTGGCACTACCCATTATTGCATCAGGCTTTGCTTGGCCTCTAGCAGCGATTAAAGAATTCCTTTCAGGTGAATTAACCGCCAAAGATTCAGAAATTACTGTTTCTCCTCGTTAATTCTCCCTTACTCAATTCATTTGTTTTGGAGACTAAATTCATGGCAGACAAGAGCGATCAATCCTCTTACTTCATCACCTTTCTTTCTACAGCTCCAGTGGCCGCTACTATCTGGCTAACCATTACAGCTGGGATTTTAATTGAATTTAACCGCTTTTTTCCCGACTTACTTTTCCACCCACTACCATAGGTAGAAAATTGAGTTTCAGGCTAATTTTTTGTGGTGGGATTACTCAAGCTAATTGAGCGAAACTACTGCTGAAATTAGCAGTAAATATCAGCTATGAAACTCGTAAAGCTGTAAATAGCTTGCGGGTTTCCTAGTTTAGTAAGATTTCGTAAATTAATTTTTCTAAACTTCCTAGCCAAAAAACATATTTAGCTACAAATATTATTAATAATATAAAAATGCCCCAATTCTAAATTTAGAGGCGAACACAAAATATGTCCCAAGCAGTAAATTCATCGAAAAATCGCCCTAGCGATCCTAGAAATAGCGAAATTGTTGCTCCAGCAGGACGCGACTCCCAGGAAGGAAACTTAGAAACCCCAATTAATTCATCTCCCTTGGTGAAGTGGTTCATTAATAACTTACCTGCCTATCGTCAAGGTCTCAATCCTTCTCGACGTGGACTAGAAGTAGGCATGGCTCATGGTTACTTGCTATTCGGACCTTTTGCTAAACTAGGACCCCTACGTAATGCCGATAATGCTAACTTAGCTGGATTACTGGCAGCTATTGGTTTGGTTGTAATTCTGACTGCCTGTCTATCCTTATATGCTAATAGCAATCCCAACAAGGCACTGGCTAGTGTCACAGTCCCCAACCCACCAGTAGATGCTTTTAACTCCCAAGAAAGCTGGAATAATTTTGCTAGTTCTTTCTTAATCGGTGGAATTGGTGGTGCAGTAGTGGCTTATTTCTTGAGTAGCAATTTGGGACTCATTCAAGCTCTATTTAGCTAATTTCATTTTTTAACTGTTAGGCATTGGGCATTGGTAATAGCTAATTGTGAGTTACTTTTTAGTGTTACCCATGCCTAATGTCCTATTATTACTGTTAATACGCAAATGAAAAGCTGCGTTCTTTGGTGTGGAAAATGTTTAGTATTACAGAGTTTTAGCTACCCAAATAATGTAGCTTCTATGGTGCTGAGAGCATTTTCTAAATCATCATTAACAATTTGAACATCAAATTCCTCTGCGGCTTTAACTTCTTCTTCGGCGCGGTTTAGGCGACGAGCGATCGCCTCCTCAGAATCTTGGGCGCGACCACGTATGCGGCTCTCCAATTCATTCAGGGAAGGCGGTAGAATAAAAATGCTGAAAACGCCGGGGAAAGAAGCACGGATTTGTCTTGCTCCTTTTAGTTCAATTTCTAGCACCACTAACTTGCCAGATTGAACTTGGTTAAGCACAGCCTCACGGGGAGTACCATAATAATTCTCTGCAAATTCCGCCCACTCCAAAAATTCACCTTGATCAACTAATTGTTCAAACTTACTGCGGCTAATAAAGTAATAATTTTCCCCATTAATTTCTCCTGGACGAGGAGAACGAGTCGTCGCGGATACAGAATAGTAGAGTTCCGGATGACGTTTTAACAGTTCTTGCATTAAAGTACCTTTACCAACCCCACTGGGGCCAGTTAAAACAATTAGCCGACCGGGAGAGGGGCTTGCTTGGGTGGGAGAATTAGTCTGGATAGGTAAAACTTGCATTATCCGTTCAAACTGTGAATTAATTATTTAGACATTATTAGTCATTAGCTGTGTTTTCGTGATCAGAGGAACTTTTGAGCAACGAATTTGTAGCACGAGTGACAGAAAATTTGTCTAATTCATATCCTACTGCTGATGTGGTGCAAATGGGGGTAGGGTGCTTAACCTACATGAAATCAGTTCTCTACAGTATGATGATCACGAGATATCACAAACCGATTCGCTACCGTTTCCGGTTGAATCGCTGAAAGAATGACGTGGCTAGAATCAGTGATAATTACGGCTCTTGTCCGACGACCATAAGTCGCATCCACTAGTTGACCTCTATCCCGTGCATCGGTAATGATCCTTTTAATGGGCGCTGATTCTGGACTAACGATGGCAACTACTCTGTTGGCAGAGACGATGTTACCGAAACCAATGTTAATTAATTGTATTTCCATAAAAAATTTACACCAAATCTGGTGTGATAAGTTGGTAAGGTAATTATCCCCATGTTATCGTTAAAAAACGGGAGTTACAACGATTTATGTTTAGCAAGGGTGAGTTTTTAAATGACAAATAGGTTTTTTAGCTAATAAATAACCAGATATACTGTAAATCTTCCCCAGGAGATATGCGAAAATATAAAAAAACAATCTAATTCGCCAATGTAAATTTAGTTTTCATCAAGTTTATATTAAAACTGGACTAATTGACACTCCCCGGCGTGAACGCACGGGGATTCTTGGATCTAAGACATAACTTGCTCATGCAGGTTTTCACCAGTATGAGTAGAGGTTTTATCTCCCCAAGCGTTGCTTGCGTCTAGCGCAAAAGTTCCGGTATGCCCTACCGTACCCAATCCCCGACTAAGGATGATTCTAGCCGCGTTTTCATCTCTATCCATCACGCATCCACATTTACAAACGTGGGTTCGAGTGGATAGGGTTTTTTTGACAATTTCACCACAGCTAGAGCATTCCTGGCTACTGTATTGCGGGTTAACCGCCACCGTTACCCGTTTAAATACTTTACCAAAGTATTCAACCCAGACACGGAACTGATACCAAGATGCGTCATTAATAGACTTAGCAAGACAATGATTTTTCACCAAATTTTTAATTCTCAAATCTATGCGCTACGCGCACGCTACGCGAACATAGGCTATCAAGTCGTGAGACTGAACTACGCACCGTGCTAATTTCACAGCATGGTCTTTACGTTGCCTACTTATTTTGAGGTGGCGTTTTCCTAAAACAAGTCTTGCCTTGCCTCTATTTTTTGACCCTTTTACCTTTCTGGAAACTCGACGTTGTGAGCGCTTGAGAACTTTTTCACCAATACGAAGAAACTTAGGGTTCTCAACCATTATTCCATTAGAATCGGTGTAGTATTCTTTCAGCCCAACGTCTAACCCAACTGTATTGCCCGTAGGTTCTATGTTCTCAGAACGGTTTACATCAATACAAAACTGAACATACACACCATCTGCACGTTTGACCAATCTCACCCGTTTAATCTGGTTAACTTGGTAGAAATGCAAATCACGAGTACCTTTGAGTTTTAAGCGACCAATGCCTTTTTTGTCGGTGAAAGTTATTGATTTACGGTCATCGGCAATCCGCCAGCCTGATGTTTTGTACTCAACCGAGCGACAATCTTTCTGGAATTGAGGATACCCCTTTAAGCCTGGAATACCCTGTTTGCAGTTGTCATAAAACCGAGCGATAGAAGACCATGCACGTTCAGCAGAAGCTTGACGAGCCATTGAGTTAAGTTCATTCGCAAAGGGAAAGTTAGCTGCAAGTACAGCACAATATTTTTGCAAGTCGTTTTTGCCTATACCGCTAACATCCATCCATAGCCGAATACAGCTATTCCGAATGAACTTAGCAGTACGAATTGCTTCATCTACTGCAACGAATTGCGCTGGTTTTCCATAAGCTTTGAACTCAAAAACAAGCATCTTTCTACCTCCTGGCTTATACTACCATATTTGGTATAAGATTAATTCAAATATAATAAAAAGCCGTCGTTCCACGACGGGGCTTTAAACCCATTTCTTCGGTAACAATTTTCCTACCTCTAAAGACAGTAATCAGTAAATATTGTTTCTTCAACACGGCATCTGTGAGTTGACAAAATATCAGAGGAGTGTAAAAGTTGTTTTGAGCAGTTGAGATATCAAACAACCCTAGTGCTTGTTTATCGCCTCATGAGCCACATAAAGTAATATGACTTTTGAGACGCTAATTAAACGATCCTAAATAAATCTTGGCGATTTGTTAGGGATTTTAGGTGTTAATACACATTGATATTCTGATACTGGCTCACCCACTCACATTAACAAGAGCGAAGAGACAGACAATCAATGCACGAATTGTTAAATTTTAATGATGGAAATCTGCTGCTACAAGCTTTAACTCACCGTTCCTATGTCAACGAACACCCTGGTGAAAAGCATAATGAGCGCTTGGAGTTTTTAGGCGATGCTTTACTGACCTTTATCAGTGGTGAGTATCTGTATACGCGCTATCCAGATATAGCAGAAGATGAAATGACTCGTCGTAGATCGGCACTAGTAGATGAAAAACAATTGGCAAAATTTGGGTATGACATCGGTTTAAGCTCACAAATGCGCTTAGGGAGAGGAGCAAGACAAGATGGCGGATTTCAAAGCCCTAATTTATTGAGTAGTACCTTTGAATCGGTTGTGGGCGCGTATTATTTAGATTGCGATCGCAATATTGAAAAAATTCGCCCAATTATTCAAGATTTATTTGATTCTGTTCCTCCAGCCATTATGGAAATCCGTTCTAATGTGGATTCCAAAAATCGATTGCAAGAGTGGGTACAAGCAAAATTTGGATCTGTACTACCTAAGTATATAACCGAACGCATCGGCGGTCAGGATCATGCTCCAGAATATCTGGCTAAGGTATTTGTGGGTGAGCAGATTTACGGATACGGAAAAGCTCGTGGTAAAAAGGAAGCTGAAAAACAAGCTGCGGAAGATGCATTATCTAATCTGAAAAAACAGGGTTTAATTTAGTGGGTGTCTTTGTGGTTAGATAATTCTTTCTTCCACAAAGACACAAAAACTAATCAATATTTAGTTTTCTTTTTCAGTTCTCGCCATTTTTCCTGTAATCCATTCAAATTAGGAGTATGACCACCGTAACGCCAACCCACGTAAGCTTGGCAAATTTCATCTATCACCTGAGCTGTAGCTGGGGGATGATGCTGGTGTGATATGTTGGCATACTCTAAGGGTGTCTGTGCAGGATGTTTACCCAAACCTTTTTGAGCTAGCCATTCCAGCATTTGTTGATACAGACTTTCCATTGGGGGCAATTTTTTTAACCAGCGACGTTTCAACCATTGTCGCCACTGTCCCCAAGTTAGCCAACCTAAAAATGCCGTGCTTGTAGCTATGATTAATCCTGTTACAACACCAAGCCATCCTTGAGAAAAGAGAGCCAAGAATCGCATAAATGATCTAATTAACCAGGTAAAAATCTTACCAAATAGCGTGTTTAAAAATCCTGTGACAGGACTAGGTAGCCAGCCAGCTACCCACTGCCAAAATTGCCGTAGGACACTAAATGTCTCTATGTCTTCAACAGAAGGGGGAATTAAAGGATTGTTGGGGATGGGGTCAAAAGCAAACCATCCATATCGAGGGAAGTAAACTTCTGTCATTGCGTAAGCATCTGTGTTACGCACAACGTACATCCCGGTAAATGGATTAAATTGTCCAGCGCTGAAACCAGCCATTAATCTGGCGGGAATATCAATAGAGCGCAGCATTATTGTCAGAACAGTGGAAAAGTGATCGGGATAGCCGCCGTTGTTTTTGAATAAAAAGGCTTCTACCAAATCTTCATCTTCACTCAAAAAGGGCAAGCCTAAAGGATTGTCAGGAACAGAGTAGTTTTGCTTAAGGTACTGCGCCAAGTAAAGAGATATTTCATAAGCTGAATCCAGGGTTTTGGCTGAATTTGCTACTCGTTCTTGGTTGTAATTATTGATGATTTCTTCAGTGCGTTGGCGAACTTTTTCCTTAATTTCTGGGGGAACTTGGAAGTAATGATCTCGAATATGGGGGGGATATCTGGTGGAAGCCTCACCTAATAAAGTGCGATCGCGGTATGGTACTTGAGAAACTACAGTGTAGGTCATTCCTTCTGATAATCCTACAGGCGATCGCAGGCCATTTTCTTGATCCACTGCAATAATCGGTGCAGGATAATAGACCTCTTTTGGATGAGCCATAGCCGGAATCAAGTTAGGCAAATCTGACACCACTGTATAAGTTTGCACTATTTCTCGACTGCGACCAATAAATATGGGTAAAGGTAGACGAATTTGATAAGACCAAGGCGCTCGCCTGTGGGTAGTAACATCATCATTCCGGGAAATCTCCCATCCTTGCCCCGTGTAGTGGTCAAATGCCAGCACTCGCCAAAATCCTTCAATTTGCGATCGCACCCGCATTACTACCTTGGGTGTCATCTCTCCCCGCAAATTCTGGTTCATCTGGCTATTAAAACCGTAATAAAAATTATTATCTAGTTGACCATTTTGGTCTTCTCCATCACCGCTACCAGTACCATCATTGCCCCTACCTTCACGAACATAACCAGGATTAATAATAGTCTGACCCGTAAAATCATCATCGACATTAATAGGGGCGCTGACAGGAAAACTCCGGAGTTGATAACCAGGAAATCTCGGTAAAACTGCAAAAATTGCCAGTCCCAGCCCTACTATGATCAAAAAATTCAAACTTAAGAATTTTAAATTCAAGATGGGAGAACTTTGCAGAGAGAACTTTTTATTTTTTGGTTTTAATTTCTGAATACCGAGTTGAGAGCGATAGTTTAATACTAAAGTCGGCAAGGCGATCGCCAGAAATAACAGTAGCATGGGGGCAAAAGCTAGAGTTTGACTGAGTGTTGCTGCCACACCCAATAAAATCAAACCAATCACAATGGAATAACCCAAACTTTTGCGCCGAGGCGTATCAAAACTGTGGAGTATTTGCAGTTGAATCAATAACTCCGCCAAAGCCAGTCGCGTATCATGCAATTCTCCCAGCAACCGTCCAAAGAAAGCACCTAGTGCAATTAACATTCCGATGGCGATACAGAACTTAACTGGAATATTGGCACTACGACGATGGTAATAACTCCAGGTTGCACCTAATATACTTAACGGCACAGCCCACAGACTAAATTGAGTCTCGCTAGCAATATCCGTCGCCACAACGCCCACAATTACTAAAGCTAGCACTAGTAGCCGGAGGGAAAGAGCATTTTCCACATCCGTTGGGGCTGATCCTCGGTCATTTTGTCGCCAGTAACGGCCTATAGGTAGAAGCGCAACCTGATTGATTCTAGATAACTTAAACATTGAGAATATAACCCAAGGGGTATTGTAGATGCCATAGACACAATTTTGAGCAAGTCAACTAATATCAACCAAGTTGAAAAAAAATATGACAGATACAATTCAGATAGAAATCCAAATTGAGTCTGACCTTTTAATTGCAAATTATGAATGACAAATTAGTAAGACTACCCTGCTTGTGCTGAGTAAATTTGCCCACGAGTTCCTCCCCAGACAAAAAAAGGACTTCCCGGAGGTAAGCCATGTCAGTTTTAGTATCTCAGACAACTATCATTGTCATTGCGGTTTCAAGATCACAAATCATCACCGCTTGTTAATAAAGTAGAAACCCTAATGATCGATTGTTACTCAAAGATAACATTAAGACCACAATCACCATTTAATACATCGGTATTAATCAACCTAAAAAAATCACAGCAGTTATTGTCACTAAATCGTGGGATTAATGACAAACATTAAAGGCTGTTGGTCTAACTCCGTAAAATCAACTTCCAGAGTATAAATAGGAAGTGGTTGATTACAGTATAACTCTACACTCAAATTTCCTGGAGTCGCAGAATTTGCTACCGATTGGTTGCCATTTCCTTGCAATTTCAAAATTCCTGGAGCCGGTAACTTACAATCAACACTCAACTGTGTTAGGCCCTCTTGAGATTGGTATTCTACCCTCACAGTCAGAGTTCCCGCGCTAGTTAGCCATTGTCTTT
Source organism: Nodularia chucula CCY0103 (assembly GCF_963923915.1). NCBI lineage: Bacteria > Bacillati > Cyanobacteriota > Cyanophyceae > Nostocales > Nodulariaceae > Nodularia > Nodularia chucula. Next base: position 181,467 of record NZ_CAWUOL010000001.1, read on the forward strand.
CCAGCACAGGACGGGCTGATGATACTCGTAAAGTCAAATTATCCAGCAGTTCTTTAGCTGCTAGCAACGACAAAGCCATCTGTTGACGTGGCTGTAAATCTGAGTAATCGTCCTGAATATCCGGCATAGAATCCAAAGTATTCACAGAACGATAAGTGCTTCTCAACACCAATCCAGCTAAATCATTGATTGTTTGAGACTCATTCGGAAAAAAGCCTTCAACTACCTGAACTAGTTTTGCCCCTAGAGGTAGCGAAGAAGTAATCAAACCTTGACATTTTGCCAGTAAATCTTGGAAAACTTTCTCTGGTAAAGGAACAGGTATATTCAGCTTAGATTGCTGTGCTATCCATGCCCAATGAGGACTCAATGCCGGTGATTTTTCTTCCACAACATCTGAGTACTCTACCAATTGAGACTCCCAAGGAAATAAAGGAGGCTGCTTTTCAACTTCAACTTGTAACCGACGCTTAAGGACGGCTTGAAAACGTTCTTGCACAGTAGGAATTTCTCCCAATTGAAAGGTTTGGGGGATTCCTCCCAATTATGGCTCACCGCCTGTAAAGGCGGCTACCTCCTTGAGAGAGTTATATACCCCGTCAATTTCCTTACAATCTAACAATTTACACTCATAGATGTTAGCTTTATGTAGCAACAACCAATCAAGTAAATCAGTTTGTAAGGATTCTGAGTCACTATTCATGAGTAGATGCACTTGATCCGGATACTAAAGAGTTACGAATTTCCCATGCTTGTTCCAGCATTTTAAACCATCGTTTTTGGAGTTGCGCTGTGGACAAACCTAAAGTTTTGGCAATTTTTTCATCTGGTTGTCCTTCTTGTTTCAATTCCAGTAACGAGCGCTGTTTATCATCCAATTGCGCTGTATAATCTTGCCATTGCTGGGGAGTCAAACCCAAATTAGTGTGCAGTGAGGCTTCCAACCACTCGTGAACTAATTCCCAACGATGTAACAACGCAAACCTGATCAGATGATATTTAAAGCGTTGCTGTAAGTAGTCACGCTGACGGGGAGTTAAACCCAAAATTGACTCAATTTCCTGAGTAGACAAATCCTGAAGACGGAGAGAGAAATAATCAGCACAATCAGATTGTTGCCGTTGTTCCAGATAATCCATTAATTCTGTAATCACCACCGAACGCAGAGTATCTTCTTCTGGTTCTGGTTCCGGCTGCATAGCCATAGCTGAACGCAACTGCTGTACTGCGGGTTCTTCCCAAGAACCGTCATTATCGTTAGAACTACCTTCTGCGGCTTGTTCTATATCTACACTGGTTTCCTGGGGTTGCTGTTGCGAAAAGGTTTGGGCGCGGAGGATAATTAGCTGCTGCTGTCTTCCTGGTAAAGGGATTCGACGCTTACCATAGCGTTCAGTAAATGCCATGTACTCTGCCAATTCCAGCAGACTTTGCGGACGATAAGTCGCACCCAACTGATTTTCCCGACGGAAAGCATTTAAAGCTTCTAAATAAAAACCTTGGAGAAAATCTTCAATAATGGTCAGCCGCCCTTGATAGCTCAACTGCCTTTGAGGAGGATTAATGTAGCGATAAATAATTGCACTTAGAGTACTGTGTAACTCTACCCTACCTCGACTGGAACCCAACTGATAGTACCTGAGACACTGTTGCAGTCGATGTCTAGCCAGGGAAATAGCCGAACTTTGCACATCACCAGAAGCCTGGATACGTTTACTCTCTTGGCAAATTCGGTATACTTCTGTAGTAATTCTGCTGGCTACATCATGGCAATTCTGCTGTGAAGCCTTGGTGAATTCCTGAAGTTCCTGGTATAGGAGTTGGAATGTTCCCTTAACGCTGATAGAATTGTCTTCCTGAACGGTTGGGGTGGAAACTGTTTTGGTTGGAATTGTTGCAGTTGCGGCTGAATTCATAGTCTCGGTTTTCAAAAGACCCTACAATACTTAAGTAAAACCTGTGACGACTGTGGGTGTTGGCTGGTGGTTTAGATTTACTGATTAACTAAACATGGGCTAGTCCGGTACTTAAAATGTGCCAGATATTGATTGTTCCCAACTTTGATGGGATCGTTCACAATTTGATAGATGCTTTTGCCATTACCCAGGAGCCGTTTACAAGTCATTATGGATTTAAAAAAACAAATTCAATTGCTGATTAATAATGCACCCCGCGATGGCATAACACCACATCTTGTTTCAGCAATTAGTCCTGTATTGATCTCGATCACTAAAAAGTTACGCCATTCCCAGTACTATATTCTTCAGGATTCAGAAGAAAGCTGGGTTTTAACCACATTGAGCAATCGGGTAAATCCAGGATTAGAGAAGCGTGTTGTCTACGCTTTTTCTACCATACAGGATGTCTCCCTAATTTCACCTGCTGGGCTAGACCCTCAAATCGTACCTAAAATTGTTCCTGTAACCCATATTTTGTTCCAAATGGTGGCATTAGAACCCGTAGATAGCATAGTTTTTTTAGAAACGCCGGGTCAGACCACTCATACTGTGGAAATTAAACGTGCAGAATTGCAAAACCTCCTGCAACAACAGATGAAACAGCAGCCAAGAGGTTCACAAATTCCGCCAAATATTGCATAAATAAATTTTGCAGTTGGGATTCATTAGATACATCTAACATTCCAACTGCAAAACCTAAAATTTTTAATTGAAAAATCTCAAATTTGTTAATAAAGCCGACTGAGTACGTAGTCAGCAACATTAATTAGTGCTTCTCGTGATTCAGAGGGGGACAGAACCTCCAGATGATCAACTGCTAACTTAGCATGGTAAGCCGCTAATTCCCTCGCTTGCTGTATACCTTGACTGTCTTGAATCATATCTAGGGCTTGCTCTAAATCTCCTGCTTGCTCAAACTTCCGTTCAATCAGTGCTTCTAGGTCTGGTTTTTCCTCTAAAGCAAATAAAACGGGTGCAGTGAGATTACCACTTTTGAGATCCGAACCAGCAGGTTTACCCAAAGTGTCAGATGTGCTAGTGAAATCTAAAATATCGTCTACAATCTGAAATGCCAGACCTAGATGACGACCATAGTTGTACAAATGTTCGGCAGTTTCTGAAGAAACGTCACTCAGTAAACCAGCTGCTTTGGAACTGTTGGCAATTAACGAAGCTGTCTTGTAATAGCTCTTTTTGAGATAAGTCTCTATAGAGATACCATTATCAAAACAATTTATTCCTTGCTGGATTTCGCCGGTAGCCAGATCCATAATCACTTCTGAGAGTAGTTTCACCACCTCCAAATTGTCCAAATTGGCTAAATACCAGGACGATTGGGCAAAGAGAAAATCTCCTGCTAGGACAGCAATACGATTACCGAACAGACTATGAACAGTAGGCACACCACGTCGCATTTGTGCTTCATCTACCACATCGTCATGCACTAAGCTTGCCGTGTGAATCATTTCTGTGATTTCTGCTAGGCGGCGGTGACGCAGGGTTATGTCTTTTTCTAACATTGTGGCCCGCGATATCAGCAGAACAATTGCTGGTCTAATACGCTTTCCCCCAGCACCGAATAGATGTTCGGCGGCCATAAATAGGATGGGGTGGCGATTTCCAACTAGCTGCTTGAGGTTGTCTGCTAGTAGTCGCAGGTCTGCTTCCACAGGGGTAAACAGGGAGGTGGCTGAGGTCATGGATGGGCGGACTCTGGCTTAGGTTACGAAAGTTTACATATCCTACACTCATTTTAAGATAACCCTGTGCCAGCGCAAAGTTTTGATTAGAGAATACTTGCTTGTTTGCTGCCTATTATTTGTCAATCTTGAAGATCATCCAGATATCTTAATTGCCTACGATCCTTATGTATAGCGTCTATCGCTCTGTTTTTGCCTCCAAAAAATATGCTCTGCTTTAAAAAAATATTTTTTTAAATTTTTTGTTGCTATCGTCAATAGTGAAATAAATATAAATTACTTAATTTTTTCTGTATACTTTTAAGTAAGTAGTAAATTATATATATATTTTCTATAACCACTGATTTACCACAGTATTGCTGTTTTTCTGCCAAAAATTAATTCTAATCAATCAAAATCAAAGTTGTATATAATACAAACTATTATACATTTATAATTTTAACAAGGGATAGATCAGTCTGAGGATATGAATTTTTGAATATCTATAAATTTTTAAATTTAACCGCAAATTGGTCTTAAAACTGAGGATCATTGTGTTACCCTAAACTTACTAGGGATTTTAAATTTTTCACCACTCATTTTTGCCAAAGTAAAATTTTAAGTAATTTTACTCAACAGGTTTGAGTGTCTAAAATAAGTCATCACTGTCAACTAAGAATTAAGAAAACTATTTCTTTATTCTTTATCGGCAAAATAAGCCTCCAGAAGTAAAATATTGTGATAACCATCAGGATATCGCTGAAAGTTTTTAGCATCTGTTCAACGCTAAAAATTTTGTTTTCATAGGGGTATGTCCATAAATAATGCAGACTCATTAGACTGCTGAGGAGTGCAGTGGGAATTGCAGTTTAGCAATTTAACTGTTGTGGTGTGTGGTCTGCAAAAGGTCAATTGAATAATTATTTTAGTTAACCGTAAATAATTGTATATTTACGGAAAATTTTATAGAAAAATATCAACCATCAAGGATCACTGAGTTGGTTGAGTTTTTACTAATGCTAAAAAATCACATATTTCATTGAGAAGAGTGGTGGTAGAACCATGATTTACGGGAAGATACCTATGTTGACTTTTATTTTAGCCGCCGGATATTTGTTTACAGTCTATTTATTATTAGCACTGGCCAAGAGAACGGGCAAAAAATCTGATCCTCAAACTATACCTACAACTAATCCCGGAAAACAGGATTCAGATGTGTTAGTAAATGCTCATGTGAGTGAGGTGGTTAACAGTCAATAGGCTAACAATTTTAGAGATCAGGTACAATTGCAAATTCACATAATTTATTAATAACTATTAAAATTGATGCACGGTGGTATCAGTAAAATCGACACTTTCCACTGCGGGAGTATGTCCTAGCCACTGAACACCGGATTTGGCAAATTTTTCTGGACAACCGCTAACAGAGAAGCGTGTTGGTAATGGCGGGTGCGTATTTCTTAATCCCAGTAGGTCTAATTCTTGAGTACAAGCTGCTACGACGTGAACTGCTGGATCAACAAGTTTGACTTGAGAGGGGAGAAGCGATCGCAGTATTGGTGCAAGATGGGGATAATGGGTACAGCCGTAAACCAAGGTATCAATGTCTTGCTGAATTAACGGTTCTAAATATGACCGTGCAACCTCAGCAGTGTAAGGGTCATGGATGCGATTTTGTTCAATTAGTGGCACAAACTCAGGGCAACTAACTTGCCAGACTTTAACATTGCTATCAATTTCCAGAATAGCATGACGATAGGCATTACTTTTAGCTGTGGCTGGAGTAGCGATGACACCGATGCGTTTGCCTTGCTGTACTGCTGCCTTAGCCCCTGGTAAAATCACTCCGATGATTGGCATACTAAACTCTCGTCGGACTATTTCTAGTGCGAGGGCAGAACTAGTATTACAAGCCATAATTACCATTTTTACCCCTTGGTGCTGCATCCAGTTGAGGATTTCGCGCACATACTGTAGGATTTCTAGTTGCGATCGAATGCCATAAGGCAATCTTGCTGTATCTCCAAAGTAAATGATCGATTCATGGGGAAGATGGCGATAAAGTTGACGGAGTACTGTCAGCCCGCCGACTCCACTATCAAAAACGCCAATGGGGGCGCGTTGAGGCTCTTTATCAGCAAAATTGTCGTCAAAAATGGATGATGAGTACACAGGTAGATATTGGTTGAGCTTCTGGGATATAAAATACAAAATGTAGCAGAAAATATTCGATTCGTAACGTCTAAATTGTCGATTTGAAAATAAAATTCTGACCTGCGGTGTTCACAGATCAGAATTTTCTGAAGTTCCCACGGTGCATGACAGATTACAGGCGTGGGGCTAACAGAAGATTGATATTGAGTGATTAACTTATCTGCGTTGTAGATGCTGGAGAATACCACGAGCGATCGCATCTGCCATTTGATTTTGGTAAGCTGTGGTTCTCAGCCTAGCTGCATCCTGCGCCCCTGTGACAAAACCTACTTCTACTAGCACTGAAGGCATAGAACTTTGTCTGAGGACGTAAAATCTGGCTTGTCGGACGTTTCTATCTCTGATAGTGACATTCTGAACCACGCTATTATGAATCGAGCGAGCTAAACTCTGACCACTCTGGAAATAATATGTTTCCAAACCATTGACATCCGGGCGACTCATACTGATGGCATTCGCATGGATGCTGACAAATAAATCAGCATTGGCTCGGTCTGCCAACTGCACACGTCCTTGGAGGCTGACAAAATAATCGGAATCACGGGTTAATACGGCTTGGACACCGTTTTGCTCCAAAATCGCGGCTACTCTTTTGCTAATGGGCAAAACTATATCCGCTTCACGCAGTCCGCCAATACCAATTGCTCCGGGGTCTCTACCGCCATGTCCGGGGTCAATCATCACTACTGCTCTGGTTTTAGGTGCGGGACGTGATGCAGGCTGGGGTCTGGGTTGAGGGGGAGCAGTGGGAGTTGGTAATTGTCCTTGGGTTGGTGGTGGTAGAGGTGGTAAAGCAACTGGGGGTGACACATTAGCTTGGCGAGAGCCTTGTAATTGTAAAGCTACAAGCTGATTGCTAACTTGGTTTAGTTCCCCAATTTGCACTCCGGTGGCTGGTTGTACCAAAATCACCACAGAATTGTTTTGTGGTTGCAAACGTACCCGAAGAATGGGACTATTGGGGCCAAAATTTGGGCCTGTAACGTTGGCAGCTAACTTAGCATTGGGAATAGTGATGCGGAATAAACCAGATGATCTATCCCAGCCACCAGTGGCGTTGAGTTGGCTATCTGATCTAATCAGTAATTGGGTATCGTTATTTGCCAATTCCACCGACTGAATTGTTCCTGGGGAATTATTGGCAATTGATATATTGTTATTACTTGGGGGTGGGGGTGCTGGCTGATTATTTTGGGGATTATTGACAGTAGCATTTGCTGGTAATCTCACCACACGAGAGGGTAAAACCACCAAACCGCCATTACTACTATTAGTTACTTGCCAGTCTGGACTATTTTGGTCTACTCGCAAAGTCAGGCGGACACCCGGTGGTTGGCCATTTAAGGCTGTTAATTCTACCCGATTAACACCATGTCTGTTAATTTCATTATTTCGCTGGGTTAAACTGGGTGACAAGCTCGCATCGGCGATATCCATAAAAATGGTATTGCGATCGCTGCTGCGATTAACTTTAACTTGAGGATTGCCCCCATTAGTCCGGAGAAATAACCCATCCCCTGTCACCTGTAAGTTCTGAATTTGAGTTCTTCCTGGTGTGGCGCTAGCAATTTGGTTAGAGAACTCTGGTCTGGGTGCAGCATCAGAATCAATAGTTACCACATTGTAGATATTTGTAGCAGTAGATGGTGGTGGAGTAGGTTGGCTAGGACTAAGTTGGGCTGCATTCTCTTGTATTGGCGTTGGTAACTTTACCCGCCAGCGATTGGCACTGACGTTTTCAAATTGTACCTGCTGGGGGTCTAGAGTATAGCCAGGACTGAGTTCCACAACTAGGCGTGTTGTTTGTGGATCAAACTGTCCCACACGGACAGCACGAATCGCACCACCTACCTGTTGGGTGGACTGTGGCCGCCCGAAGGTAGTGCCGGGTAAATCAATTACCAGACGGGTAGGGCCAAATATGAGTTGTGCTTGGGGTTGAACAGGGCTGTTAGTGTTAATTTCCAGACTATTTTGATTGGCATCAAAACGCCAAGATTCCAGTCTTGCTGCTACAGCCGGCGACGATAGTAAGACAAGAGTTCCTACAGTACTGGGTAGTAACCAGTGTAATTTCACAATCCTTTCTCCTGATTCGCGTTCATGGGAGCCATCAATATCTCAACATATATGCTCATCGTCACACTGTTACAACCTAATCTTTCTGTTTGATACTTTTGTGACTTTTGTGCTGCTATAAAGACACAATTAATGGCTTAAATTACTAGTATTCCCTCTAACTTTGCCATCCTATCAGGATATTATATTCATGCCCGCAAAGTATTTTAGATGCAACAAGAGTATCACGATTATTAACTATAATCAGTCAATTTTTGTTCGTGATACTTGACTTAGCCTGTTAAGTGTGTTTGAGATTGGTAATGTCTGGCAATCAATGTTTTGAGTAAAAATTTTCAACTACTTTTAATTGATGTATTCAAAGTTGCAGTCACTGATAGCTAATTGTTGCCAAATAGCTAAATTCACATTATCAAGCGGGGAAAGACTGGTCAAACATAACATTTTGAATGCTAGTAGTAGTGAGACAAAAACTAAAATTGATAATCTCCAAGGACGGACATTGAGGGATTATGTTTCCTGAGACTGGGGGTTGGGGATTGACTGTTTGATTTAAGGAAGATATTTTCCTCGACTATAGACTCTCCACCCCAGTCTGTTGTCCGTCAAATTAGTTAGCTTTTGGATGCTTTATCCCCAGAATCTAAGTTATTTTCCTGGTCTTTGCCATCATTTACCGTAGCAACAATCGATTGAGATTTTTCAACATTCAAGGGTGTCCCAGTTGCATTTTCTAAAATCAGTTTGTCTGAGTCTGTGACTAAATTGTCTGATTCAGGAAATACCAACCTTAATAGTGGGGGAGCTATAAAGGTGGTAATGATCACCATCATGATAATTGCCGCTCCCAGTGATTTGGAAAGAACACCGCTGGCAGCACCGACACCAGCAAAAACCAAACCGACTTCACCACGAGGAACCATCCCCACACCAATTGCTAAACGGTTGATTTGGGGTTGACCAAAGACACTAAAACCTGTAATCACTTTACCAATGATGGCCACTATAATCAGGAAGATTGCCATAATTAAACCTTCTCGATTGCTGGGAATGGTTGGGTTCAACACTCCTAAGTCTGTTTTTGCCCCAACAGTGACAAAGAAAATCGGGACAAGGATATCAGCAATCGGTATAACTTGCTTTTGCAATTCTTTGCGTTTATCTGTTTCTTCTAGGACTAAACCTGCTGCAAATGCTCCCAAAATTGCTTCTAATTGAATTACTGAGGCTAAATAGGCCATAGCGAAGGCAAAGATGAATGCTGGGATGACTAGTTCACCACGTGTTTTCAGTTGTTCGGCGATCGCTACAAAGGTCTTGTTGAAAATATTACCTAGAACTACAGCACCAATCAGAAAACCACTGGCACTAATAATCAGGTAGATAACTTTGCTTACGTCTACTACCCCATCTTTAGCCAAGCTGGCAACTACTGCTAAGACGATGATTCCTAATACATCGTCCATGACAGCAGCACCGAGAATAATCTGTCCTTCTTTGGAACTAAGTTTTCCCAGTTCTGACAGTACCTTGGAAGTAATCCCAATACTAGTAGCAGTCAAAGCCGCCCCAGCGAAAATTGCAGGTACAGCACCGACACCAAAGAAAAACATTAATCCCACAGTACCAGCAGTAAAAGGTACTACTACCCCCACCACTGCTACTACGGCGGCTTGGGCCCCCACGGATATCAGGTCTTTTAAATTGGATTCCAACCCAATTTCAAATAGCAGAATGATTACACCCAGTTCTGCTAACACAGAAATGACTTCTGATTGAGCCTCGAATACGGCTGGGGTAGCTTCCGGAGTTAAACCCGCAGTCATTTGGAGAAAGGTCATGATCAGAGAGTTAGAACTGTCTGTTCCACCTTCTGGAAACACCAACAGATGCAACACAGAGATGCCCACAACCACACCTCCTAAGAGTTCACCTAAAACAGGCGGTAACCCTACTCGGTTGGATAACTCTCCACCAACTTTACTGGCGAGATAAATTACCACTAAACTCAGTAAGACTGCCCCTATCACCATTGAACTGTCTGCTGTTTCTGTGGTACTGGCCAGCAGGGGAAAATATACGTTGATTGCATCTAATAACTGCATTATGTTGTGCAAAAATCCTAATGTGTGCTGAGAAAATCCTTCTCTATAGTTTTACTACTTTATGGGAAGTTATATAAAGGGAAAATATATGGAAAACTATTCTGTGCTATTAGTCAATGAAATTAGTTTTTGCCAGTAAAATTCCGAAACTGGGACAACAGACAGTCTAGGAAGGCGCAGCAAGTCAAAATCTGGGAATTGTCCACTTTGCTTGATTTGAGCTAGTTCCAGGGGTACAGAGACTCTTCTGAGTGCCTTGATATCTACAACTACTCGTTTCGGATCGTTTAATGTTGGATCAGCATAGGGCTGAGTGACGACTTCTGCTATACCCATGACTTGTCGTTCTTTTCCTGTATGGTATATCAAGGCTAAGTCGCCAATTAGCATATTCCGTATATGTTTGAGTGCTAGGGGATTGTTGACTCCATCCCACACTGTACTCCCATCTCGTTCTAGATTAAAGTATGAATATTTTTCTGGTTCAGTTTTGAGGAGCCAGTATGCCATCAAATAATCTCCGCAAGTTTTAATTATTTTTTTTAGTTTCCAAAAATGTAACGGTTCCTAGTTATAACCAAGACAGTGCCAAAGTCATAATAAATAACTAAGGCAACATTCTGAGCGCTTAATTCATCATAGTTCAGAGATGCTTGTTGATAGTTTGTGAATTACTACATAACTTTTCTTTTAAACATCTGGATAATCTTTTAAGAGGAGTCAAAATTTTATGGGTGGACAGGCTTTATCCGGTTCTCAGTTGGGGGTTGGGAATTTTGGGAAAATCTTACTATTAGTTTTGCTGGTAGGTGTAATTTTTATGCAACCTGGATCAGCTCAACAAAAAGACATAATGTTACGAACTCTGACAGTGAGCGGTCGGGGTGTGGAAAAAATTCCTACTACTCTCTCTCAAGTAAGTATGTCGGTTGACGTTCAGGATAAAACTGCTCAATCAGCCCAAGCAGAAGCGGCTCGGAGGTCATCAGCTGTGGTAAGTTTCCTGCAAAGTCGAAATGTGGATCAGTTACAAACTACGGGTATCCGTCTCAATCCAGTTTATAGTTATACGGATAATGTGCAAAGAGTTACTGGATATGCTGCTAATAATACTGTGAGTTTTCGGATTGCTACAGAGAACGTTGGTGTGCTTTTAGATGAAGCTGTGAAAGCTGGTGCAACGGGAATTAATGGTGTGACTTTTATTGCTAGTGATCCGGCGATCGCAGCTGCTCAAAAAAAAGCACTCACACAAGCCACCCAAGATGCTCAACAACAAGGTAATGCTGTTTTAAGTAGTCTAGGTTTCCAGGCTCAGGAAGTGGTAAGTATTCAAGTTAATGGAGCTAGCGCGCCACCACCACCTATGTTGCAGCGTGCTGAAGTTGGTAAGTTATCTAGCGCTGATGCTTCCACACCAGTAATTGGTGGTGAACAGGAGGTAGAAGCATCTGTAACGCTACAAATTCGTTATTAAGTTATTAGGCTGAGGATCAGGGAAAGCAGGTAGGATAAATGATTAATGATTGGTTAAAAGTGTTCTGAAGACATATCTGCCATACCTGCTTCTGTATCCCGCTTGGAACCTAACAACTCTAATTGGTCTACTCTAATAATCGGCATGGAACGGTTAGCTCCTGTTTGGCGATCGCTCCATGTGTCAAACTTTAAGGAACCTTTAACTCCAATTAAACTGCCTTTACGCACATAATTACCCGCTACCTCGGCTGTTTTGTCCCACAGTTCCAAGGTGAACCAGTCTGGTTTATCGTCTTTACGCGATCGCCGATTCACAGCTAAGGTTAATCTACACTTCACAGATCCCGACTCAAAATATTTAATATCTGGATCGCCGCCGACACGACCAACAAGAGTGACAATGTTAATACTCATGGCTTTGTTTATAGTACAAACTTACTGATATATGTAATTTTTTATCATAACTAATTGTGAAGCCATTTCAAAATATGTTAAAAACTTAACAGTAAACCTGAGTATAAAAATGAAATAGTTAGCTAGAAAAACTTGCAAAAGTATACGGATATATTGAATTAGTTAGGGAATATCAACAACATAGACACCTAAAAGCTAGTCAGAATAGCTAAAGGCCTTGAGAAAATCGCTGACTTGCTAGACTCTTGCACCAAAACATAATAAGATCCAGCACTACTAACTCTAACAGTTTTTAGCCAACAATTATCACAAATAAGGGAATTAGAGACGAGTGGGGCTTTTTAGGAACTTTCAATCATCATTGGATATAGGTATCGACCTCGGTACTGCCAACACCTTAGTTTATGTATCTGGCAAAGGAATTGTACTTCAAGAACCTTCCGTAGTCGTCATTGACGAAAACAGACGGGACGAAGCCTTAGAAGTAGGGGAAGAAGCGAAAAAAATGCTCGGACGTACACCAAAAAATGTGATTGCAGTCCGTCCCTTACATGATGGAGTCATCTCTGATGTAGAGGCAGTAGAGCTGATGTTAAAACGCTTTATCAAAATCGTCAACGGCGGTAAATCATTAATGACACCGCGAATTATCATTGGTATTCCCAGTGGTGTAACAAAACTAGAAAGAGGAGCCGTATCAGAAGCCGCTATCAAAGCCGGAGCCAGAGAAGTCTACTTAATGGATGAGCCAATGGCAGCAGCAATAGGCGCTGGACTACCTGTCGGCGAGGCCACAGGAAACATGATTGTAGACATTGGTGGTGGGACTACAGAAGTTGCCGTACTCAGTTTTCAAGGTACTGTCATCAGTGAATCAGTACGGGTTGCTGGTGACGAACTTACAGAATCAATCATTAAGTATCTCAGAAAAGCTCATAACTTAGTTATTGGAGAATGGACGGCTGAAGATATCAAAATTCGTATTGGTTCAGCTTATCCCACCCAAGATCAAGAAGAGCCAATGATGGAAGTCCGAGGTATCCACTTGCTTTCCGGTTTACCAAGAACTGTCACACTTAGAGGCGAAGAAATTCGGGAATGTATGTTGGACTCCCTAATAGTGATTATAGAAGCTATCAAGCGAACACTAGAAAGGACACCACCAGAATTAGCCTCAGACATTATTGACAGAGGAATTATGATCGCTGGAGGCGGTGCTTTGCTCAGAGGTATAGATACCCTCATAAGTCAACAAACAGGTATCATTACCCACATTGCAGCTGATCCTCTCTGTTGTGTTGTCCTGGGAATAGGACGAGTATTAGAGAATTTTGATCAGCTAAAACGTACTTTAACAGGTCCCTATACCGATATTTAGTTAAAAAAAATAGATATTGGCTTCTCTGTGAGTGACATTTTGGTTTAATGTCAATAGAATGTAATATTTTTTTAATTTATAAACTTAGAGATAGATGGTTAATGTACGTCGTTGGTGGGATAGTAAATTACTGCAACTGGGTTTGGCTACGGTAGTGCTGGGTAGTGCGTGGATGTTGAGACAAACTCAAGGTCATGTACTCCTAGAAATGTACCAATTAGCTACCCGTCCCTTGGAAATGTTACAGACAAGCCCAACCCGTGAAGAACGTTTGAATGATGCTCGCTTTTGGGAATTACAAACACGCATAGCCGATTTAGAAGGTCAAAATCAAAACCTCCAAAATTTATTAGGTTACGTTGAGAAAGAATCACTAGGATCAGAGCCAATCATAGCCCGTGTAGTCGGGCGCAGTGCTGACCATTGGTGGCAACAAGTTATTCTCAATCGTGGCTCTAAAGATGGCATTCAACAAGGCTTTATTGTCCAAGCTGATGGTGGTTTGGTGGGTTTAGTAGAGAGTGTTACTCCGAACACTAGTCGTGTATTACTAATTAGTGACCTGAAAAATCAAGTGGGAGTAACAATTAACCGTTCTTCAGCTAAAGGTATTTTGCGGGGAGATGCTTCTGGTGAAGGTGTGTTGGAATTTTATGGAAAAATGCCTGATGCCAAAGTAGGAGATTTAATTTCTACATCTACTTACAGTCAGAGATTTCCTGCGGGTATACCAGTGGGAAAGATTACATTCCTTGATTTTAAACAATCTCCGGCATCAGTGGCAAAAGTTCAGCTTTTAACGCCGATACTATCATTAGATTGGGTTGCTGTATATGCTTTCGCACCAAGTACTGATGATACAGAGCCAACTAACTCAGAATTAGCCAACTAAAAGTGTATTGAGATTTTTATGAAACTGCCTTTATTCAAAGGTATCAGCCCTACTACAGTTAGAGAGCTAAAGCGAAGATTTTCACTGCTGAATACATCTATTTTTCACTGGAACCGGGGTACACGTAAAATAATCAATTGGGCAGTTACCTTTGGGTCTGTGCTGTTGTGTGTACTTATGTTACCAACCCGCTTTTTGGGAATGGAATTATTGGGAATTGGCCCTAATTGGCTGTTAATTTGGGTGGTGGCTTGGAGTGTAAAGCGTTCGTTCTGGCAAGGATTATTTGCTGGTGTAGTTTTAGGATTACTTCAAGATGCGATGACATCACCTGAACCTACCCGTGTAATTAGTCTAGCTGTTGTCGGTTCTTTGACTGCGTTGCTGCAAAAACAGCGTTTTATCCAAGAAGATTTTATTTCTATTGCTTTAATTGTTTTTCTCATGTCAATTTTGGCAGAAACTATCTTTGGATTGCAATTAGCTTTCATGGGGGATATTTTCGCTGGGGAAACCACAATGAGAGCGGAAGATATCTGGGCGTATTACCAACGAGGCGCTCTGGCTTCTGCTATTCTCAGTAGTCTTTGGGCCCCTGTGATTTATTATCCCTTAAATTTGTGGTGGCAAAAGTCCAAAGTATTGAAATCATAGCTGGGGAGTGGGGAGTGGGGAGTAGGGAGCAGGCTTGAAACTCCTGAATTGCAGGGATTTCATGATTTGTTTTTGTCCTAACGTCCTTGCCATTTGCTTTCCGTCCTAATTTTTATGTGATTGTCAATGTTTAAGATAGGAGCAGCTAGGGTACACAATATTGAAAGTACCGCCCAAAATTATGGATAATCTCCCAGTGGTTGCTCAAGCAGATATCTCTCTCAACAATGATACGCAGGAAAATGGGCTGATATTGCCATCGCCAGTTGACTCTAATTCACAACAAAAACCGACAATAGGTAGTGAATTTGACCGGGCGATGATGCAACGGTGTTTGACACTAGCACGCCGTGCTTTGGGACGCACTTCACCAAATCCTTTAGTGGGGGCGGTGGTTGTCCAAGATGGCAAGATTGTGGGGGAAGGGTTTCATCCCGGTGCAGGTCAGCCTCATGCAGAAGTTTTTGCGTTGAAAGCTGCCGGTGTGGGGGGGGACTCGACTGAAGAGAATCGCGCTCGTGGTGCTACCGTTTACGTTAATCTGGAACCTTGTAATCATTATGGACGCACTCCCCCCTGTTCAGAAGCATTAATTGCGGCTGGTGTGGCTAAGGTAGTGGTAGGTATAGTTGACCCCAACCCTTTGGTGGCTGGCGGCGGTATTGCTCGTTTACGGGCGGCTGGTGTCGAGGTGATTGTAGGAGTGGAAGCGGAAGCCTGTTATCAACTGAATGAGGCTTTTATTTATCGTATTCTCCATAAACAACCTTTGGGGATTTTAAAATATGCCATGACTTTAGATGGTAAAATCGCTACTACTTCTGGTCACAGTGCTTGGGTGACAAATCAAGATGCCCGTAATCAAGTTCATCAACTACGGGCGGGATGTGATGCCATTATTGTTGGTGGTAATACAGTCCGAAAAGATAATCCTTACTTAACCAGTCATCAGGTAGGCGCACATAATCCCCTGCGGGTGGTGATGAGTCGCAAGCTAAATTTGCCGGAAGATGCCCGCCTGTGGCAAACTACTGAGGCTCCCACTTTGGTGTTGACAGAGGAGGGAAGCTCTCCTGATTTTCAAAATTTCTTGCGTCAACAGGGGGTTGAGGTAGTAGAATTAACATCCCTGACACCAGAGTTGGTAATGACGAATTTGTACGATCGCGGTTTTTGTAGCATTTTATGGGAATGTGGTGGTACTTTGGCCGCCAGTGCGATCGCTCAAGGTGCAGTACAAAAAATTCTCGCTTTTATTGCTCCTAAAATTATTGGTGGTAGTCATGCTCCTACACCTGTGGGTGATTTGGGTTTGAATATTATGACCGAAGCCCTGAATTTGGAACGGGTTCGTTGGCGTGTGGTTGGTTCTGATTGCTTAGTTGAAGGTTATTTACCACAAAAAAACTCATAGTTGATAGTCCATGGCCAATAGTTGTCACTATTGTCTGTGGGCTTGATCACTGTCGCTCATAAGCAAGATCACGGATGAGGGTCAGTCGAGATTGAATGTAATCACTGAGGTAATCCGTTTCGTGGGCATCTAACAATGCTTGCTTTGTAGTTTGTTTTACTAGCAATTGTACCAAGCTAGCATCATCCATCTGTAAGAGGAGCTTGGTTTGAGAATTTTCAACTACAGACCAAAGCTGACGCAGAATTTTAGGAGTCATCAAGACCTCTAGTTAATCATTAACTTAGCTATTATTTAGATTACACAATTTAGGGAACAGATAACGCTTAAATATACAACATGAGACAACTATTATAAAAAACTTAATAGACTGATTGATAAGTTTATGAAGATTAATAATTAAGACACTATAGGAATCCGGTTTGATTTATGAAAAACTTAAGTGAGGATGAAATCCGGAACGCACTATGATTAAGGCTTTGGTGCGTTACGCTGCGCTTTAGCGAAGCCATGCCCCTTGGGCTATACACACCCTACGTGTTTGTTCAATAATCAAATAATAGTCCTATATATTTAATAATTCACAAAAAGTTACTTAAAATCTTATTTAAGTAGAAGAGTTGTAATGAATATTTGTTGTCGTCTACATTATTCATCAATAATTATCACAACTATAGCTGGGGACTGGAGACTGGGGATGTTTTGGTGGGTTACGACGGTAATGCATTTTTCGTGTTGTGCGAAGTTTTGTCACCGTCTAACCCACCTTATGGACTAGTACCGCAAGGCGGAAATCAAAAGTCAAAAGTTAAAAGTCAAAAAGCTTATAATATGGGATTTTCATGGGTTTTGAATGGTCTGTTTATTTACGCTGACTTGGACTAGTATATATTTTCCTCCTCAATTGTATTCGGAGTGCTATTAAAATAAAAACCCCAGTTGCAAACCGGGGTGAGAAAATTTAACTAGAATAGCTATAATAACTGCTATATCTGCTATTGTGATTGTTTTAACCAAATAGCATTTACACAGGATTTCGCCCAGATACAACTATAAAACCAACGGAATCAAGTCGAATCTGGGGTTGATGAATCCCATCTAAAATTGCTGTTTTCAAGGAACTTTCTATTTCTAATTCTCGAGCAAGTGCAGTATCCTCTTTTTGGCGATGGAGACGGAGGGTTAATTGCTCTACTTTTTTGTTTAATTCCTTTGTAGCCATCTGCACATATTCTTGTTGTAAGGCGATAAATTCAGGATGCTTATGGAGTAATTCACTAGAAATTTTACGACCTTGATGACAAAAATTCTGCCAATCACTAGGATTGACAAAAGTATCAATAATTCCTAAACGTTCTTTGGCAAGATTATAATCTTTGGATCTCTCGCTATTTCTATCTTTATAGGGTCTTTCCAGAATTTTTAGGAGTAATTGATCTTCAACTAAACCCATAGAATCATTGCGACCATCAATAAAGATAGTTTCTAGCATGGGCGGAAATAAAGCATCAACACGACGCTTTAAGGTGTAGCTCTGGGAGTTATCTAGTGTGTAAGTTTTTAGAACTTCTTTGACAGCTTCTAAATTTGTTTCTACTACATAATTAAACCGGAAACCAAACCATTCTTTACCTTTTGTAGCATCCCAAGATTCATCTGTGCGCCATACTGCAAATGTTTTACCTCTATCATCCCAATTTATATGGCTGACTAGGGCTTCAATTAATCCTTCGCCAATACGAAAGAGTTTAACGCCAGAATTTTGGTTAGCTATGCGGCGATTATAAGTACCAAATTGGTCGGGATGATTATTAGCAAAGTGGGTTTGTAATTCATCTACAGAAACTAAGGTACGGGTTGTTGGTTGATAGCGCTTAATTTCGGCGGAGTTGGGATTGTTAACTGGCTTAAATCCTAGTGCGTCGCACATCCAACCTTCAGTTGCTTGTTTCATTTCTAGATGACAAGCATCGTAATCATCAAGGGTTTGAAAATATTGGCTGGTATTTTCGTTGAGAATATCAATTTCATCCAGTGCAGTTTGCTCGCTAATTTTCAAGGTTTCGGCGGTGATTTGTTGTTGAATTGGCGAAATCACGGCCAATAATCCCGCAGCACTTTTTTGAAATAAAGCTGTTTCTAGTTCTATCAGTTTCTCATCTACATAAAATTGGAGACTGGCGATTGATTGCTCAAAGATACCAAATCCATTTTTTAGGAGTTGATACCAAGCATTGTGTGGACTATCTTCTAAGAATGGTCCTAGTAAGGCATAGGATTGAATGCCAATTTTGCTGCCAATGCGGTCAAATCTACCAATTCTTTGTTCTAATTGATTGGGAGACCAAGGTAGGTCAAAGTGGATGAAGCAGTCCGCGAATTGTAGGTTAAGTCCTTCTTGACCAGAGCGATCGCATACTAAAATAAAGCATCCGGGGTTATTTTGAAATCTAGTTAAGTTTTCTGCAACTTTTTCTTTTGGTTCGGCAAATTGATGGCTGGCGATCGCCTCTGCACCAAAGTAATGAGATAATCGTTGTACAATTGCTTGACAAGACTGTCTAAAACTGGTGAAAACTACGATTTTAGGCAAAATATCCCCAGGCATGGGACGGCGAACTCGATGCTGTATTCTGGTGATTAATTCTGACTTATTTCTACGAACACTGGCAGAAATTTTGAAGTATGTAGCTAACTGATTCAGCAGCACTGTATTTAAATTATCTGTACGTTCTCCCTCTTCTACAGGTTGACGCAGAATTTGCATACAGGATTGTAAAATCTCTGATTCCTCTGGGAATTTCGGGGTAGTAGTTAAGACGCGCAGCTCATTTTCTGTAAACTCCGGGATCAGTTGAGATGGGGTTTTACCTGTGAGGCGCGCAGTAATTACCTGTTCTAAAATTCCTAACCAAGTACCAGAAGCCAGGAATAACAACAGAAAAATTTGCTGATAGGGCTGTTCTTGGGGGGCGAGAGTCCGCCATTTTTCTATCAATTCATGAAGATCAAGCGATCGCTCATCCAAATCATATTCTTCTTTGGGTGTCACATCCCGATCAAAGATGACATCTTCCACCGCCGCACGACGATTACGCAACATTCGCCGATGTAGCCGATAGGTTTCGCTGATATGGGTACGAATGGCGGCGATAATTTCCCCCGTGTCAGCAGTTTTAGCTGTTAAAGAATTTTCTAAATTGTTCGCCTGATTCATCAAATACTCATCTTCAGCAAAGAGATTCCGCAATTCTTGGAGATGAGTTTGCTTAACATCAACATTTGTACCTGCGGGAAAAGCCAAGAGAAAGCGCCCAATTTCTTGGCAATTTTGCACCTTAGCCCGAAAACCTGCCAAATCATTTAACTTATAGGTTACTGGGTCTAGCAGATGTAGCATAGCTAGAAAATTTTGCTCGTGGTTCAGCACAGGAGTGGCAGATAATAGCAGCAAGCGATCGCTTTTATGAGCCAGATTTTTACAAGACTCAAAACGCTGACGCACAGCAGCATCTCTAGAAATGGCCATGACCGCAACATGATGGGCTTCATCCACAATTAAGCAGCCAATGTTGGCTTTCTGGTTAATTTTATGAATATCTTCAACCGCCAGCACCACTACTCGTTTACCAAAATGAGAGATATAAAATTTATTTTCTAATTCCGCCCGCCATTGTGAAACTAAATATTGAGGAACCAAGACCACCGCGCCTTTTTTTGGTTCGTCTAAGAGAAATTGCCGGAGGATGACACCCGCTTCAATAGTTTTTCCTAGTCCCACCTCATCTGCTAACAAATAGCGTTGAATTGGGTCTTCCAGCACCCGGCGGACAACTTCCACTTGGTGAGGATAAAGTTCAATATTCGCGGAAATCAGCCCTTTTATGCCGCGACTCACAGCCCGTTGTTGAATTAAGGATTTAACAAAGGTTAATCTTTTGTCATGAAAATAGGGTGTTTCATGACCCTTCATCGCCAGAGTTTCAATGGGATCTGTAATCGGTATATTACAACGGACATAAATTTCCTGTTCCGTGGCAATTGTCGTCTTTTTATCAGGTAAATCAATTTGATACATTTCTGTATCTTCATCCCAGGTACAAATTCGCCCAATTAGCCATGTGTCCTGGTTCGGCGAGCTAATGTAGCATCGAGTTTGTGGCGGAAGCCGAACTGGAGATAGGGAATCTAAAGATAAGGTTTTTTGGAGGCGTTGCCCCCCGGAACAGAAATACTCAACAATCACATCGGGTTGAGATATCTCAGTAACTTTTCCTATTCCCAAATAGTTTTTCTGGGACTGCACCAGTGAACCAAGCTCAATCATACTTCGACTTATTTGAAGATTCTAAGAGAAATTACTACGCCAAGAGCAATAGCAGTTCTCCACACTAGCTTGATAACGAGAATCTGGCAACTTGAATCAGGAAGAGGTAAAAAAACTCCGATGAATATTGCTGTGCTGTAGCTATGATTAAGTCAGAACAATCTCAGTAGTTCCAGAAGAATCAACAATGGTGACGACAGTTGTTGTGATTAATACTCTCATTTCAATGCTACTACTCTACATAGCTTGGCGAGTATGGAAACTCAAGCAGTGGATTGGGTGTGTAGCTGATAAACTCAACGCCTATGAACGGAATACTCACGCAGTTCTGTTTACAGCACCGGAAAATATTGATATTGCCCAGCAACAGATTTATCACCTACGCCAAAGAAACCAACAGCTACAGCTACAAGTGCAACAAGTACGTCAAATTATCAGTTTACTATTGTTAGGAAAGCGTTTCTGGGGTAAGTCTTTCGGCGGGATGGGTTTGAGATCAAGAAAAAATACAGTCACCAAATAAAAGCAACATTTCTCACTGATATCTGTCAGGATACATTAACTAAATAGCATTATTGGCATCACGACTGGTCAACATCACACCTAAAATGGGTGTAAAGAGAGAAATAATCAAATGTCTAAT
Organism: Nodularia chucula CCY0103; assembly: GCF_963923915.1. NCBI lineage: Bacteria > Bacillati > Cyanobacteriota > Cyanophyceae > Nostocales > Nodulariaceae > Nodularia > Nodularia chucula. The sequence continues at coordinate 202,703 of NZ_CAWUOL010000001.1, forward strand.
AACCGTTCTGGAGTATTTGTGGGTGGTTTCATGCTAGGAGCTACCATTGGCGCTTTAACTGGTTTACTTGTAGCTCCTCGTACAGGAAGGGAAACCCGTAAACTTTTACAAAAATCTGCTAACGCTATTCCTGACTTAGCAGAAGATTTATCAACCAGTGTACAAATTCAGGCAGATCGCCTTTCGGCTAGCGCCCTGAGAAATTGGGATGATACCTTAGAGAAACTGCAAGATGCGATCGCAGCTGGTGTAGATGCTAGTCAACGCGAAAGCCAAAACTTAAGAGAGCAACAAGCTCAACAAGACTCAGATTCGATTTCGCCGCAATTGTAAAGCTCATAGATGGTATAACCGTGATTGATCCCCTGTTTTGGTTGGGACTATCCTTATTATTAGTCGCTGCCAGCCTCACTGCTGTTTTGGTAGCGGCCATACCCGCTTTGCAGGAGTTAGCACGTGCCGCTCGTAGTGCAGAAAAGCTATTTGACACTCTCTCACGGGAGTTACCACCTACATTACTTTCTATCCGTCAAACCGGCATGGAAATCACAGATTTAACGGATGATCTCAGTGAAGGTGTGCAAAGCGCAGGTAAAGTAGTTCAGCAAGTTGATCAAACTTTAGACACTGCCAAAAAACAAGTTAAAAACGTGCAAATCAGCACCCGCAGCCTAGTTGTAGGCGTAAAAACCGCTTGGAAATCTTTTACACGTTCCAAACCCGTCAGAAGAGTGGAACGCCTATCAATGAAGGAAAAACCAGCCTTAACGTTGCGAGAACGAGAAATTAAAAAGGGAGTAGGGAGTAGGGAGTAGGGAGTAGGGGGGCAGGGTGCAGGGTGCAGGGGAGAGAAGATGGTAACTTCCCGATGACTAATGATTAACCTTTGCTTAAATCCCTAAAATTAGAGTAAAGTAAACAAGTGTAAAGAAGTATCACTTTTCTCATACTCTTTTAAAACAACTTGTTCACTTCTACTGTTTATACTTGTATAAGAACGTCCATGCATTCCTGTTTTTGGCGACGAACTCTGGTATCTATAACTGTATTTTTCTTGGCTGTGTCAATGTGGGTAATGCATTCACCCCCAGCAATGGCTTACGATAATCCTGACCTATTACCCAACTATCAAACTCCAGTCATAGATTTAGCTAAATCTCTCACAGATATCCAAGAAGCGGAACTGGTGACAGAGTTAGAACAATTTGAAGGTGAAACTGGCTGGAAACTCAGAGTCTTAACTCAGTATGACCGCACCCCTGGTCGTGCAGTGATTAATTATTGGAATTTAGATGATAAAAGTATTTTGCTAGTGGCTGATTCTCGTGGCGGTAACATTCTCAGTTTTAGTGTGGGAGATGCCGTTTATGAACTTCTACCCCGGACTTTTTGGATAGAATTGCAAACTCGCTTCGGAAATTTGTATTTTGTCCGAGATGAAGGAGAAGATCAAGCCATTTTACAAGCCTTAAATTCAGTTGAGGGCTGTTTGCTGCAAGGTGGTTGTTCTGTGGTTCCTGGACTACCTAAAGAACAATGGATACTCACACTCATTACTTCCATTGTGGGGGGGATAATTTGTGGATTTGCAGCTCATCCCCAAAAAGAAGGACAGATTATTGCTTGGCAATGGGCTTTAATTTTTTCCCCTCTTTGGGGAATTTTGTTTATCGCTTTTGGTATTGGCCCGGTGGTGACACGTACCAGTGATTGGTTGCCTCTAGTTCGTAATATCTCTGGTTTTTTGATTGGCGCTTTAGTTGCTTACTTAATTCCTGCTTTGATGCGTTCTTCTTCTAATGCTGAGTCTTAAGTTCCTCAGTGCTGAGTGAAAATTAAAATACTCAAGACCCAGTGTTCCTGAAACTGATAAGCTGAAATCTGGTATCTCAGAGCTGAATAGCAATGGAATGGCACGTAACTGATGCTGAAAGTTTAGCAATCATTGATAGTGAAATAGGTAGTCATGTTTTTTCACCCTCAGAGTATGAAATTGTCAGGAGAGTGATATATGCCACGGCTGATTTTGAATATAAATCTCTGATTCACTTTTCTGAGCGTGCTTTACAAGCTGGTGCGGCGGCTTTAGCGGCACGGACTACAATTGTAGTGGATGTACCAATGGTACAAGTAGGCATTGCCCAGGATATTCAAAATACTTTTGCTAATCCTGTTTATTGCAGTTCGGAGGCTTTAACACGGCCACAAAAAGAAAAATCTCGTCCAGCTTGGGGAATTGAAACTTTAGCCAAGCGTTATCCAGAGGGAATTTTTGTGATTGGTCAAGCTCAAACTGCTCTAACTGCTTTAGTAGATTTAATTGCAGATGAGGAAATTCAGCCAGCGCTGATAATTGCTACTCCTGTGACTTTTCTGAATGGGGATGAAACTAAAGAGCGTTTACAAGATTCTCTAATTCCTCACATCATTATTGAGAGTCGCAAAGGTAATGCTGTTGTGGCATCTGCTATTGTTGATGGATTGGTGGATTTGGCTTGGCAAGCCTATGGTAAGGAGAGAGGAAAAAGTTAAGTTAAAGTCTTTTAGTGGGAACAGGGAACAGGGAACAGGGAACAGTTTTATACCTATATCTTGTGGTTTTATGCTATGGAATAGATGTTATAGCAACCCTCAAGGACGTTAGGACATAAACTGATCATCAAAGTTAGACACCAAAAGGCTTTTACCCCACTCCCTACTCCCCACTCCCTACTCCCTAGCTATATACCTATTCAGACGGATTTGATCTTAATCCATTCTGCGGCGACGGCGGTTTGGTCTTTCTGGTTGTTTTTTACGTAAGCGCCGACTGACTTCACTAAAAAAGTCTCTTCGGAGATAAGGATAGTCGTTTACCCACAGGTCACAACTGGGAATGTAGACATCGGTAAATTCTTCAATGCGGCTCAAGTCAGAACGGTTGGACATGAGAATCATTTCGGCAACTTGACCACGGAGAATGACTTTGTAGGAGTTACGCAGTGGTGCTTGTAATTCCACTGTAAATCCTGTGTTGTCGCCAATTTCTAAGTTAATCAGTTTTTCCCGATTTTCAACAATGACTAACTCACCTTTATTGTTAACGGTTTCTTGTTTGCCCATTAATTTGTCTGTAATCCACCAGTCGAGGATGCGACCGCGAAAAAATCCACAGTATTTATAACGTCGGCATTTTGCATTGCGTATGCTGGCTTGAAATACGGGATACCAGAGCCAAAAAAAAGCACTCAGGACTCCAACGAGAAATGTGATGAGGTTAAATTCTAGGCGTAAGAGAACTTCTCCTAAGAGAATTATGGCTATGGCGATGACAGAAATTAACAGTCGTTGCAAAAAATTTGAAAATTTCCCGGCGTAGTACTGGTATTGTGCGCCAGTGGCAATGAAGGGAACGAGTTGTTCAAATTTTTTCCGTGTCAGTGGGACTAACATAAGTGCTGAGTTTGCCAGTTAAAGAATTTTTTCTAATCCATACACTAATGACTTGATCTGCGAGACTTTGCGAATTGCTAGCAGAACTCCTGGCATATAACAGGAGCGATCGCTGGTATCATGTCTTAATGTATAAATTTGTCCGGGTGCGCCAAATATCACTTCTTGATGGGCTATCAGTCCCGGCAGACGCACGCTATGAATCCTAATTCCTTCTTCTGCTAAACTGCCCCTGGCTCCTGGTATTTTTTCGGTTTCTTCTACAATTGCAGTGTTAAAAGGTTTACCGAGTTCTCCTAGTAATTGTGCGGTTTGAATTGCTGTTCCACTGGGTGCGTCGGCTTTTTGGTTGTGGTGCAGTTCAATAATTTCTACATGGTCGAAATATTGGGAGGCTGTGACTGCGGCTTGTTGTAACAGTACCATGCCTATGGAAAAGTTGGGAATAATTAGACAACCTGTACTAGCTTTTTCGGCAAAATCGGCTAATTCTTGGAGTTTTTCGGGACTTAAGCCTGTGGTACCAACTACTGGACGAATCCCGTAGGCGATCGCACTCCGCACATTATCATAAACTCCATCAGGGTGGGTAAAGTCTACCATGACTCCCGGTGGTGACTGGCGATCGCCAGCTACATAACCCAGCATGGCTTCTAATTGATTGGTAATTGGTACTTCTAAAGGTTCACTTAAACCTGCCAATTCTCCAGCATCTTGGTCTTGATGTTCTGGACTGGTATCAATTGCAGCCACTAAGTTTAAATCTGGTGCTTGCGCCACGGCTTTAATAACTTCGCGTCCCATTTTACCGGCCGCACCGTTAACAATAACTGGGATAGGAGCTTGATTTGTCATAGTTTGGTAATTTGTAATTCGTAATGCCTCTTTTCCTGCGGAACGCTACGCGAACAGAGGAGCTTCGCTAACGTAATTCGTAGTTTCTGGTGCGCGTAATATTATTCGAATACTGGCGACCAAATTTCGGCAATGTTCACTTCCCAACCGGGGAGTAAATCTGGCAAAGTCAGGATATCACCATTTTGTAATACTATTTTCTCACTAGAACGGTAAACTTCCATAGTTCTGGTTCTAGGGTCAATTAAAATGCCGATTTGAGTCCCCAGGCTGATAAATTCTTGAATTTTTTCCCGGAGTTTATCTAAAGAATCGGTTTTAGACTTCACCTCTACTATTAAATCGGGTAGCAATTCGGCATAATCTTCTGTAGAACGTTTGAGCCTATCTGCTCGGATAAATGATACATCGGGAGCGCGTAAATCTTTGTTAGGTAATCTAAAGCCAGCACTGGAACCAGTTACACGTCCTAGCTGCCGTGGTCTTACCCAATTCCTCAGCAGCGCTGCAAATTCAGTTCCTACTTCTTCCGATTCGTAACCCGATGGACTCATAACAACTACGTTCCCGTCTACCAATTCCATGCGATAGTCAGGATGAGCTGCTTGCATTTTCTCTAAGTCTTGGACAGTAAGAGACATAAGACCTCCTGAAGTACCTAAATATATTTTGGCATTTTTGGTAAAGAGTAATTTATCAGCTTTGCAGAATTTTTTTAGGTCAAATTCTGACGGACATGGTGTTTGCAAGTGCTATGAAAATGATTATCATTTAATTATGAGTATATCGATGATTACCGTTGTTGCTGGCCCGGCGGGTTGTGGCAAAACTACTTGGATTTGCCAACAGCTACGTAATACCCCTTCTGCGGAAAATGTAATTTATTTTAGCCCTGGAACTGGGAATGTCCCCATTGACCAGATTCGTCTGAGTGCGGAGTTTCCAGAGGTGAAAGTTTTTAGTGATGGCCAAGAGGTAGAATTTCTCAACCAACTAGCAGGGGCTGAGACTATTTATATAGAACTAGGATTTTATTTAGAACTAAAAACAATTGAGCAAATTGTCGGAAATGTTCCATATCAGTCTGTTGCAGTTTTACCGTCGCAGCTGAAAGATTCGGAATATCACCCCTGGGCGGCAAAAATTGTTAAAGGGCTGGATATTGAGACTAGTATTGCCCAAAATCAGATTTGGCGATCGCCTACCAATGGTCAAGTTATCGACGAAGATAGTTTAAATGAATTTTGGTATGAACTATCCCACGGTGCTTATGGCACAGTCAGCCGTGCTAAAGGAATTTTTGATGTTGCTGATGGAAGGGCATTATACGCCGATTTTGTCGCAGGTGTAGCTACTACAGATTTTCTAGAATTAGACCTACCACGCCACTTAGAAGGAAGACCGCAGCGTTTCAGTGGTTTGGAAGTCTGGGGAGAAAACTTAGATGAGTCGGCCATTAAACAAACATTACAAGATTGCTATTTGTCAGATGGTGCGATCGCCCAATACCAAGAACAAGTAAAACAAATTCTTACAGAGGAGACTATAGAGTGAAAATAGCAGTTATGTCATGTATTCATGGCAATTATGAAGCATTAGATGCCGTCTTATTAGATATAGACCAACAAAAAGCCGATAAAATCTTCTGTCTAGGAGACTTAGTAGGATATGGCCCCCATCCCAACGCCGTAGTTACACAAATTCGGGCGTTAGATATTCCCACCTGTATGGGTTGTTGGGATGAAGATATAGTTGAAGGCTTGAACGCTTGTGATTGTAGTTATCCCTCATTATTAGCAGAGAAGCGGGGAAAAATTGCTCATGAGTGGACAGATAAAGAAATACATCCAGAACACCGGGGATTTTTCGCCCAACTACCCCACAGTTTACGTGAAGAAAATCTAGCCTTCGTTCATGGTAGCCCCCACAGCAACCACGAATATTTATTACCAGAACTTGATGCCTTTGCCGCTTTAGAGCGCGTACTTTCCACAGATGCAGACGTGCTTTTTTGTGGACATACTCATGTACCTTATGTGCGTAATCTAGACGGAGGTAGTTTAAAAATTCGTGTCCAAAGTCAGGAAAAAGCAGCAGCAGAAAAGAGCTTTAATGCTTCCCTCAAGCGAATTATTAACGTCGGTTCTGTAGGCGAACCCCGACATGGGCGACCCAATGCCACCTATGTAATTTATAACACAGATACTCAAGAAGTCACATTGAGAGAAATACCTTACGACTATCAGAAAACCTGTGCAGCAATTATCGAAAAAGGTTTACCCAAAATATTTGCCTGGCGTTTAGCCCAAGGCTTAGAATTTGCGGAAAGGGCTGATGACCCTACCCATGTTTGTACTCGTTAGTGGGGAGTAGGGAGTGGGGAATTATTAATCCAAAAAAATCTAAAATTTGTATGAATAAGTGGGCAATTTTAAGCGGAATTGAAGGTAACTTGGCGGCTTATGAAGCTGTCATGGCGGATATTAAGCGTCAAAATAATGTGGAAGCGTTGTATATTTTGGGCGATTTAGTCGGACCCCGGCGCGAAACTGAACAATTAGTTAAACGGGTGCTAAACCCCCAACGGGGAGAACTAGAACCACTGATTTGTAAAGGTTGGTGGGAAGAACAGTGTTTTATTCTCCACGGATTGGGGGGAAGTGGCGAACCGACAGAATTAATCGCTAAATATGGGGGAGAAACAGTTAAATTGCTGTGGGAATGCGTTTCCCGACCAATGGCACAATGGTTAATGACCCTAGACTTTGGTTTTTTTGAACTGGATTCTTTATTAATACACGGTACAACAGTAGGAATTGACGAAGCACTTACCCCAGATACACCGCCAATTCAAATGCTAGACCGCTTATCAAGAATGCAAGCCAATAACTTATTTTGTGGTCGTTCTGGCTTGGCTTTTCAATATCAACTCCAAGGGGGGTCAATTACTAGCGGAGTTACAACCCTAGATAATCAAGCATCTCCCCAAACTGTGCAAGTCTCGGCGCGTCAGGTAATTGGGGTGGGTAATGTGGGCAGAAATCCAGGGGAAGCAATTTATACACTCTATCATCCAGGGACAAACCATGTAGAGTTTAAAACTGTCCGTTACGGTATTAGCAAAGGTTTTCAGTCCCTGTCAGATGTCAACCCTAAAATAGCTATTAGCTACGACAGCAAACCCTAATTAAAGGTTTGTAGTGAGGACTTGACTTTTTTCCGTCTCCTAATTCACAACAAGCTAAATTTTATTCGCGCAACCTTCCAAAACCATGTCACCTTGAATAAACAAGGCTGAGTAAGGATATAAGTTATCTGACATTCCATCACTACAGTTATTAGCTTTTCTGATAATCAACATTGTGTTGTTTGCTTCCCCCAGTCGATAAACTCTGACTGTCTCTAGAAAGCGTCCATCAGCCCCCAATGGTTCCACATAAGGAAAATCTTCTTTTTGATCCCTTCCTAATGAAGAATAGACAATTCCACTGGAGCTAACATCGACACTCCAAAAGGGTTCAGTCCCAAAAGCCCGAAATTCTAGATTCTCGGTGGTATCGTTGCTCGAAATAGGTTGATTATTATTGGTGCTGTTAGCTGGTACACAACTAGTCAGTCCTAATATCAGGGTACAGAAAATTAAGGTTTTCATGGTGTGTAGAATGTATAAGAACTGATTCATTTTACTTAGGGTTACTTAAGTCATCAGGTTGAATTTGGGAATCAGTCAGAGAAAAAGCAACCACAGTGGCGCAGAGGATACAGAATTATTGATGAAATATGCTTTCAGCCCGCACCAAGAGTTGGGATGAGTGTCAAAATGTAAAGTGTAAAGTTTATTGACAGGGTGAATTATGCCGAAAGCAATTTGGAATGGTACTGTTTTAGCCGAAAGTGATAATACTGTTGTGGTGGAAGGTAATCATTATTTCCCCGCAGACGCTATTAAGAAGGAATATTTCCAAGAAAGTAACACTCATACTAGTTGTCCTTGGAAGGGTGTCGCCAGTTACTACAGCATTGAAGTAGATGGACAAACTAACCAGGATGCTGCTTGGTACTATCCTAGTGCAAAAGAAAAGGCTAAAAATATTGAAGGCTATGTGGCTTTTTGGAAAGGTGTAAAAGTTGAGGCTTAGTTGTAAAATGAGTTTTTTGGCAGATATGGGAATTTAACTAGCAACTGTAATGTAGTCAGGCGATCGCTCATTGTAATTATCTCCCATTGTGGAGTGGAGTGAAAGGCGATCGCCACTAAATTTATCTCTAACTCTTGATCGGCGATCGCTAATTATTCTAAAATTTAAGTGAAGTATAAATCCTGGTGCTTTGTCTTGAGAAATTGCCTATTTTCGTGAGACAATAATATTAAACTGATAACTTATAGTTTAATCATCTGAATAAGATGTAATTTCATGGCTAGACGCTTCATTTTGAGCGACTATTTTGAACAAGTGATCGCTAGTGCAGTTTATGACAAGCTCGAAGATGGTACATTTGCAGGTAGAATCCCTATTTGTCAGGGAGTCATAGCCTTTGGCTCGACTTTGCGCGAGTGTGAAAATGAGTTACGCTCAACACTGGAAGATTGGATTTTGCTGGGGTTGAAGCTGGGACATCCTCTACCAGTGATTGATATTAGTATGAAATAGCCATACCTCAATTTAACTCCATTCTCCGCGCCTCTGCCACTCTGCGTGAGCTTTTAAAAATTAGGTGATAAACCTGCTTGTTTGCAAATTTAATTGGCAGTAATGCGATCAATGGTACGATGCCTTTTTACAGGAATAGTTTTTGTCTCATTACTATAGATAGAATGATTTCCTCCTTCTCTTAACAAATAGAATCCATTCTGTTCTAACTATTTAATTAAATCTTTTCGTTTAACTGACACACTCAAACCTCTACAGGAATTTGTTCGAGTAAAGAATTGCCTGTAGGAATTTCTTTATTTTGTTGACGATAGGCAAGAATCATTTCTTTGGTTGCATCTTGTAACATCGCTCGACATTCTTCTAGAGTTTCTCCCTCAGTGATGACTTCTTGCCATTCAATGAGTTGTCCCATATATCCGCTATTAATTTTTGTATATTTTGCAGTGTATGTTATTAACATCAGGTGGTTATGAATGTATTTCTATAATTTATCGTAGTTTATTTTTTTCTAGGCAAGCGTTCGTGTAGATATCGCAATCATTATCGTCTGTGAAAAACTACGAGTCCGGTTAAATACTTACTAAACCCGCAAACCCGCCAAACCTCTGCTATGTCTCCCCTCCTCGCTTGCCTACGGTGTACACACAAGTAGAAGTAAACTACTAGGG